>CAYFNZ010000001.1:0-13217 GCA_964344625.1 uncultured Peptoniphilaceae bacterium
AAAAAAAGATAGTGCAGCGAGGAATTCGCGTAGCGACACGCAGCTAACTATCTTTTTTTTGTTTTTTCTATTCAAACACCACTTTACCGTCTTTAAATTCTTTTATCTTGGCTTGGCTATATAAGTCTATTCCGGCTTTTCTAAAGCTTTCGCCCCCACCTTGGAAGGTCTTTTCTATTGCTATTCCCATGCCAATAACTTCTGCACCTGCTTGGTCGCATAAGTCTTTTAAGGCAGCAAGGGCTTGGCCCTTAGCCAAAAAGTCATCAATTATTAAGACTTTATCATCTGAAGTTAGGTAAGATTTTGATACCCTGATCTTATAGGTTTTGCCCTTTGTAAAAGAATGAACGTTAGACTCCCACATATCATCAACCAGGGTCTTTGATTCTATTTTTTTTGCAAAAACCATTGGAACTCCTAAGGCTAAGGCTGTAGTTAAAGCCATGGCAATGCCTGATACTTCAAGGGTGAGAACCTTATTTATTCCTTTATCTTTAAAGTGATTATAAAAGTCCCTACCCATCTCCAACATTAGGTCTGGATCTACTTGGTGGTTCAAAAAATTGTCCACTTTTAGGATATCGCCTGATAAAATTCTTCCTTCTTTGATAATCTTGTCTTCTAATAACTTCATCTACTTTTCCTTTCTCTTATCAACTAAGACTAAATTCAATATTAAAGCAGCTAGGGTTCCTGTAGAAATACCTGATGATAAAATCATTCTCAAGGCTTCTGGTAGGCCATTTAAGATTTCTGGCTTAACTGTTACACCTATTCCCAAGGCAAATGCTACAGAAATTATTAACAGCTCCCTATCTCCTAATTTTATAGATGCTAGGGTCTTAATACCTTGGGCAGCAACTAGACCAAACATGATTACTCCTACACCACCAAGAACAGGTTGAGGCATAACTGATATTAGGGCACTTAGCTTAGGGAAAACTCCTAGGATAGTTAAGATAATTCCAGCTAATACCATTACAGATCTTGAAGCAACCTTAGTTAAGGTTATTAAACCAACGTTTTGTGAAAATGTAGTATTAGGTCCTGCACCAAAAAATCCAGCTATCATAGAGCCAGCCCCATCACATAGGACACCAGCAGCCACCCTATCACTTGATAGCTTTGTATTTGAAGCTTCCCCTATTGCCATCATAATGCCTGTAGTACCAATTGTTGAAACCACAAAGGCTGGTACAAATGATAAAGTAGAAGCAAGGTCAAATTTAAATCCATATCTTAAAATATTTGGTATTGCTATCCATTGGGCTTCTCTAACAGGGCTTAAATCAACCATATCAAGTCCTATACAAACTATGTAACCGAATACCATGCCTATAAATACTGCTGCACTTGACCAAATTCCTTTACCATAGTGATTTAAAAATAAGGTAAATAACATTATTACAAATGCCACACCTAAATTTAGCATTGAGCCATATGTATCAGAGCCTACTCCACCTGCTGCCCAGTCAATACTTACTGGAAGTAGGGTTATACCTATAAGGGATACAACAGTACCTGTTATTAGTGGTGGGAAAAACTTCATCAATGGTTTAATAAATCTTGATAAGATGATTTCTACCAAGGAAGCAGTTATGGTTGCAGAAACTATTCCAGCTATACCAAATTTAGCTCCTACACTTATAGATGGATTTACAAAAGTAAAGTCAGTTCCCATCATGGCTGGCACCCTTGAACCTATTGGTCCAAGCCCCTTAGATTGAAGGATCGTAGTAATTCCAGCGGCAAATATGGTAGCTGAAACCATTATAGCTGTAGTAGTTACATCAAAATTTAAGGCATTACAAACTACTAGGGGCACTGCGATTATACCGGCAAAGGCAGCTAAAATATGTTGTAGGGCCAATATCAAGCTTACTCCAAAGCTCGGCCTTGCATCAATCCCATAAATTAACTCATCAGAGCTTTCTTTTTCTTGCAATTCTTTTTCCATATTTCCTCCTAATTTTGGATACAAAAAAGACTTCTACTCATTAGGAGCTAGAAATCTTTAGGAAAAAATAATAGCAAAATAAAATTTCTAACCCATAGTCTATAATTTACGGTTATATGTAGAAACGCTCCACCATATTAGGAGCTTATACGAGTAAGTTTATTCTTTTATGTATCATAATGATGATACATAACTATAGCATAGATTATTTAATAGTTCAAATATAAAAGGGACTAGATTTTTTCATCTAATCCCCAATTTTTTACAAATATTATTATCTAGCGTTTCTTTCTAAATGGTCTATATATGAATCTAGTGCCATTTGTAAGAATTTTTTAGTTGATTCAACAAGGCTTCCATCTTTTTCAAATACCTTAGCTACATTTCCTATATATACTCCAGGATTTGCAAGTAAAGGCATACCCAAGCCAATTAATACTTGGTTTAAGTGGTTTGCTGAACCAAATCCACCCATGCCACCTGATGAAGCTGAAAATACAGCTGCTGGCTTATTTAACCATAAGTTTTTACCATAAGGTCTAGAAGCTATATCTATAGCATTTTTTAAAGCTCCTGGGAAAGACCTGTTGTATTCAGGAATTTGGAAGATAAATCCATCGTACTTCTTAATCTCATCTCTAAATGCCTTGTATTCTGCTGGTTCTTCAAAGTCATATTCTTCCCTATAGAATTGAAGATTATCATACTTGATGATTTTTGCTTCATATCCTTCTGGCATCATTTCTATCAATTGATTAGCAATTCTCTTGTTAAATGATTTTTCTCTTAAAGATCCTACTAAAATACCTATTCTTTTTGTCATATTTATTTCTCCTTTTCAAATAAATTATTCATAATATCACAAATGATATTATACCCTCTTAAAATAAAATATAACTAATTAGAGATATTTTTATTCTTTAAAACTTGAGGTGTTAAATATATTTAACACCTTAAGCCTTCTAAAGATTTTCTAATTCCTGCCTAAATTTCTTAAGAACCTTTTTTTCTATCCTTGAAACGGTCATTTGGCTGACCCCCAATTCCTCTGCTATGGCTATTTGGGTCATCTTGTCAAAATACCTGTAGACAAGGATTTTTTTCTCTACATCTTTTAATTTGTCCATGGTCTTTTTGATAAAGTCCATAACTTCTATGGATTCGTAATTTTTATCCTCTATACCTAGGAGGTCACCAAAACTTACATCCTTATCATCATTGCTAGTGTCTAGGGTCTTGTCCAAGGACTGTGGAGAATAGACTTGTGAAGCATCTAAAACCTCTATTACCTCTTCAGAAGATATATTTAAGTAGTCTGCTATATCATCAATACTAGGGTTTTTTTGCAATTCTTGAGAAAGTTCTATCTTCGCAGTATTTACTTTTTTAGATAATTCTTGAATCCTTCTCGGAACCTTAATTACCCAACTCTTATCCCTAAAATACCTTTTTATCTCACCAACTATGGTTGGAGTAGCGTAGGAAGAAAATTCAAATCCCTTGCTTACATCAAACCTATCAATGGCATAAATCAAACCCAATGAGGCAACCTGAAATAAATCATCGTAGTCTATTCCCTTATTGACATACTTCTTTGCTAAAATTTCAGCTATATACATGTGGTGTTCTATCAGGGTATCCCTTATAGACTTTATTTCCCTTTTAAGCTTTTTTATCTCCTCGCTATTATCTTCAGGAGCCTCTAGCAATTCAGTTTCACGTGCCCTAAGTCCTTCGAACTCGATAAAAAGATCATTGATTTCTTCACTTGTAAAAGTTCGATTTTGCTTTTTATCTTTCATAATCTGTCCTACTTATTCTTTATCACTATCACTTCATCTTCTGAAAATTCAATTTCATCCGCTAAAGTCATAAGAATTTGCCTTTTCATCTTCGCTTCTGCCTTTAGGTCATCTAGGTCATAAAAGGCCTTTTCTACTTTGACAATAAACTTGATTTTATCATCGTAAAGCTCATACTTGATTAAAATCTCATCATTTAAGGGGATTACATAAGTTACTATTTCTGAAATCAATACCTTCAAATCCTCTACATCATCTACATCAAAGCCAATCCTATTAGCTAAGGATGCTGTTGTAAGTCTGGTAGCTTGTAGAAATTGTGGATCACTTGGTATTTTTAATTCGACTTTATTCATCTTATTCTCCTATTTCAAACAGGCTATCTAACTCTGTTATATAAAAAAGCTTTTTAATATTTTTCTTAGCATTTACAATGCTTAGCTTTCTATTTTTTTCCTTAACTTCCTTAAAAACTGTGATGATAGCACCTAGGCCTGTAGAATCTATATAGTCTAATTTTACTAGGTCAAATACAAGGTCCTTATCAAGGTCTTTATAAGCCTTTAATACCTGATCTTGAAATTCCTTTACAGTATTAATATCTAAGTCTCCTTCTAGGAAAACTGTCAACTTATCTTCATTTTTGTAGTCTAAATTAAACATAATGCTCCTATTCCATTTCTTCAATATATTTACAAGCAGCTACTATCCTATCTTCGTCACTTCTAACTTCCTTAAGTTTAACACCTTGGGTTGCCCTTCCTTGTGTAGAAATATCTCTTACAGCAAGTCTAATAACATCACCCTTGGCTGAAACAAGCATTATCTCATCATCCATATTAACAACATGGGCTGAAACTACTTGGCCAGTCTTCTTGGTAATCTTATAGGTCCTTACCCCCTTGCCACCTCTGGATTGTGACTTATAGTTGGTCATCAAGGTCTTTTTACCATAGCCAAGCTCTGAAACTATAAGTAGGTATTTATTATCTTCTACCAAGCTTACAGAAACCACATGGTCACCCTTATTTAAGGTAATTCCCTTAACTCCCCTAGCTGTCCTTCCCAAAGGCCTCAAATCATCAAGTGGGAACATGATGGATTGACCTTGTTCTGTAACAAGCATTACTTGAGAATCCTTGCCTGTGTATTTTGCCCCTATAAGTTCATCATCTTCTACTAGGGTAATGGCTCTGATTCCACTGCTTCTAATATTACTAAAGTTATCAGCTGTAATCTTTTTAATCAAGCCGTTTTTTGTAACAAATACTACATCTAATTCTTCTAACTTCACATTAGGATCATCAGTCTTTATCGGGAAGACCGCTTGGACTTTTTCGCCCTTTTCAAGTTGAAGGATATTTATGATAGCTTGGCCCTTAGCCTGTCTCTTGCCTTCTTGAATTTCATATGCCTTCTTGCTATATACCCTTCCTTGATTTGTAAAGAATAAGATGGTGTCATGGGTTGATGTGATAAATAGGTCTTCTACAAAGTCATCTTCCTTAGTAGTTAGGCCTATAACCCCTCTACCGCCCCTATTTTGTACCTTGTAGGTATCGGCTGGTAGCCTCTTGATATAGCCTTGTCTGGTCAATGTTATAAGAACATCTTCTTCATCTATCAAGTCTTCTATCTCGATTTCACCAATATCAGGTCTAATCTTAGACCTTCTTGGGTCGGCATATTTTTCTTTTAGCTCATTAAGTTCTTCTTTAATTAGGTTCATTAAGACATTTTCATCGCTTAAGATTAACTTACACTTAGCTATAAACTTCAAAAGCTCTTGATATTCATTTTCAAGTTTTTCAATATTTAGGCCAGATAGTCTCTTTAATTGCATATCAAGGATTGCTTGACCTTGAATATCTGTCAAGCCATACCTCTTGGTAAATTCTACCTTAATTTCAGCATCGTCATAGTGGGACCTAATAATCTTGATTATCTCATCGATATTATCATAGGCAATTTTTAAGCCTTCTATAATGTGGGCCCTAGCCTCTGCCTTATCTAGGTCAAATTGAGTTCTTCTGGTAATTACTTCTTTTTGATGGTCTATATAATGGTGGATTAATTCCTTTAGGGTAAGTACCTTAGGTTCACCATTGACAAGGGCTAGGTTTATGATACCGAAGGTAGTTTGCATAGGAGTTAGCTTGTATAGTTGGTTTAAGATGACATTTGGATTGGCATCCCTTCTAAGCTCTATAACTATCCTTATCCCCTTCATATTAGATTCATCTCTAATATCTGAAATACCTTCTATCTTCTTTTCTTTAACGAGGTCTGCTATTTTAATAATCAAGCTAGATTTATTTACTTGATAAGGAATTTCCTTAACCACAATCCTAAACCTATTCTTAACTTCTTCTATCTCTGCAACAGCCCTCATCCTAATCTTGCCCCTACCGGTTGTATAGGCATTGATTATTTCGCTCTTTCCTATGATATCTGCCCCTGTAGGAAAGTCAGGTCCCTTAATGTGTTCCATAAGGCCTGAAACGCTAATTTCAGGATTCTCCATATAGGCTATACAGCCATCTATAACTTCTCCCAAGTTATGTGGAGCCATATTGGTAGCCATACCTACAGCTATACCTGCAGACCCATTTACTAGAAGATTTGGAAATCTTGATGGTAGTACTACCGGTTCTAATTCTTCTTCATCAAAGTTTGGCTGAAAATCTACAGTATTCTTATTTATATCCCTAAGCATTTCCTGAGCTAGCTTAGTCATCCTAACTTCAGTGTAACGCATAGCAGCCGCCCCGTCTCCATCTATGGAGCCGAAGTTACCTTGACCGTCAGCAAGTAGGTATCTCGTATTAAAATCTTGAGCAAGTCTTACTACTGCATCGTAAATGGCTGTATCACCATGAGGGTGAAAACGACCCATTACATCCCCTACAAGCCTTGCTGACTTTCTGTGGCCCTTGTCTGGTGTAAGCCCTAAAAGCTGCATACCATAAAGGATTCTACGGTGAACTGGCTTTAAGCCATCCCTTACATCTGGCAATGCCCTTGATACTATTACGGACATCGAATAATCCAGATAAGCTGACTTCATCTTTTTTTCTATATCTGTTGATATTATGTTGGAATGATCAAATCTATTTTCTGTCATATTGTCTCCTAAGCATCAATGTTTTGGGCATATTTAGCATTTTCCTCGATAAATTCCCTACGAGGCTCTACCCTATCTCCCATAAGTGTGTTAAATACATCATCTATTTCAGATGCATTCTCATCGTCTATCTTAACTTGAAGTAAGACCCTGTGGTCTGGATCCATGGTGGTTTCCCAAAGTTGCTCTGCGTTCATTTCACCAAGCCCCTTGTACCTATTTATCTTGTACTTTTCGCCTTCCATGGTCTTTAATACTTCTTGAAGTTCTTTTTCATCGTAGATATATCTTTCCTTCTTGCCTTGAGTAATCCTAAATAAAGGTGGCTGTGCTATATAGACGTGTCCATTTTCTATTAAAGGTCTCAAATACCTATATAAGAAGGTTAGCATAAGGGTGTCAATGTGGGATCCGTCCACGTCGGCATCCGTCATGATAATAATCTTGCCATACCTAAGCTTTGATATATCAAAGTCATCCCCGATACCTGTCCCAAAGGCTGTAATCATGGCCTTTATTTCTTCATTGCCAAGGACCTTGTCAATCCTAGCCTTTTCAACATTTAGAATTTTACCTCTAAGAGGAAGGATGGCTTGGGTCCTGTTGTCCCTACCTAGTTTTGCTGAACCACCGGCTGAGTCCCCTTCGACTATAAATATTTCATTTATTGAAATATCTGACTCTTGACAATCAGCAAGCTTACCTGGAAGGGTTGTATTGTCCAGGATTGATTTTTTCCTAGTCAAGTCCCTAGCCTTTCTTGATGCTTCCCTGGCCCTTTGGGCTGCCAAGGCTTTTTCAACAAGGACTTTTGCTACCTTTGGATTTTCTTCAAGGTAGGCACCCCATCTATCTGTTAAGAAGCTATCTACAATCCCCCTCATCTCAGATGAACCAAGTTTTGCCTTAGTTTGGCCTTCGAATTGAGGATTTTTAAGCTTTACTGAAACTATAGCTGTTATACCTTCTCTTACATCGTCACCAGAAAGGTTATCGTCTTTTTCTTTTATGATATTGTAATTTCTACCGTAGTCATTCATGGTCTTTGTAAGAGCTGACCTAAATCCTGTTAGGTGGGTTCCACCTTCTGGAGTATAAATATTATTGGCAAATGAAAGTATTTGCTCTGAATAAGCGGTAGTATATTGAATTGCTATATCGACCTCACAGCCTTCAACCATGCCTGTAAAATGAGGTATATCAGGGTGTAGGGCAGTTTTTTTCTTATTTAGGTATTCTACAAATGATGAAATACCCCCTTCTGCATAAAAGAGCTTTTCATACTTTTCTTCCCCTCTTAAGTCAATTAGGGTAAGTCTTAAGCCCCTGCTCAAGAAGGACATTTCCATAAATCTTTTTTCTAGGGTATCCCTTGAAAATTCTACTGTTTCAAAGATATCTCCATCAGGCCAAAATCTTATTGATGTACCTGTTTCCTTGGTTTTTTCATGCCTTTCAAGGTCACCAACAGCCTTTCCTATCTTAAATTCTTGTGTAAATCTATATCCATCTCTCTTAACTTCTGCTAAAAGCTTCTTTGCTAGGGCATTAACTACTGATACCCCTACCCCGTGAAGACCTCCAGAAAAACTATAGGCTTCGGCATCAAATTTTCCGCCGGCATGAAGTATAGTAAGTACTGTTTCAAGAGTTGATTTTCCTGTTTGGTGGTGTTTTTCAACTGGGATTCCAGAACCGTTATCTGCTACTTCACATGATCCGTCCTTATGAAGAGTAATTATGATATTATCGCACCTACCTGCTAAGGCTTCGTCAACAGAGTTGTCTACAACTTCATAAACTAAGTGGTGAAGCCCTCTTTCATCAGTAGAGCCTATATACATACCAGGTCTTAACCTAACGGCTTCCAGGCCTTCCAAGACCCTGATATTACTTTCTCCATACTTCTGATTTTTCTTTTCCGCCATACTATTTCCTTTCCCCGGCTTCTAATTGTTCAATTTTACCGGAATCAATTTTATATACATTACCATACATGTTAGAAGTGTTTAAATTACTTAAATCATTGGTGGTTATTATCGTCTGATAACCTCTAATAGCCTCGACTAAAAGCTTTGATCTTACCATGTCAAGCTCTGAAAAAACATCATCTAATAACAAAATTGGCTTGACCCCTGTTAAGGTTTCTATAAGCTTAGCTTCAGCTAACTTCAATGACAACATGGCTGTCCTTTGCTGTCCTTGAGAAGCATAAACTCTAGTATCCAAATCATTTATACTAATTTTCAAATCGTCCTTATGAGGTCCATAAAGACTGGTAAATTGATCATATTCCCTATTCTTGTTTTCCATAAGAGTTTTGCTAAAGTTATTTTTTATAGAATCTAGATTTGATAAATCCCTAGCGAAATTATTCTCATAACTTATATTCAAAGCCTCCTTATTAGAAGATAGGATACTATGATACTTCCTTGCAAACTCACCCAACATATAGGTGTATTTATATCTATAAATGGCTATTTTTGAACCATATTCAACTAATTGCTTATCTAGTGCTGCTATCATTTGGTCTGAATATTTATCACTTAACCTTCTTTTTAAAAGGTTATTCCTATCAAACCTTATCTTATTATAATCTGATAGAAGCTTCTTATAAAGGATGTCATTATTTATTATTATATCATCAATAAACTTCCGCCTTATAGACGGTGTATCCTTTATAATCCTCAATTCTTCTGGCGAAAAAATCACCACTCCAAATTGACTCTTCATTTCTTTGAGATTTTCTATCTCAAGCTCATTAATCCTTATTAATTTCTTATCTTTGACAGATAATTTAATCTCAACAGCCCTCTTTCTTTTGCCGATATTAATCTTTGCCTTTAAGTAGGACTCTTCCTTATTAAAATTAATAATCTTGTCTTCTTTAAGGCTCTTAAAGCTATACCCCCTGGCACATAGATATATAGCCTCAAGTAAATTGGTCTTTCCTTGAGCATTCTTCCCAATCAAAATATTAGTATTTTCATGGAAAATGATTTTTTCATTTATATAATTTCTATGATTTATCAGCTTTAATTCCTTAATAATCAATTAGATGCCCTCTACTTCTATTATATATTGATCAAAAATAACCTTGTCGCCAGGCCTAATTTTTTTACCTCTTTGCAGGCACACTTGTCCATTTAATTGGACCTGGCCTTCTTGGATCAATTCTTTAGCAAGCCCGCCTGAATCTATGATTCCAGAAAGCTTTAGCAAAGAATCCAACTTAATATATTCTCCTTCTATTTGTACAAGTACTTTTTCCATTTTCATATTAACTCCTATGAAGACATCCTTACAGGAAGCACTAGATATAGGTAATTTAACTCATCTGACTTAGGGTGGATTATCATTGGATTTAGAGATTCATTTAAGTAAATAACTATCTCATCATCTGAAATCGCCTTTAAGCCTTCAAAAACATACCTAGTATTAAATGAAATCACCAAATCATCCCCCATTTGCTGACAATTAATATTTTCATTTAATTCACCATAATCTGAACTTGATTGGATATTGATATTTCCATTTTCTATGGTGAACTTTGATAGGCTTATAGTGCCACCCTTAGCTAGAAGCATGGCCCTATCAAGGCAGTTTAATAAGTCATCCCTATTAACTAGAAGCTTTGTCTTATTATTGTCACTTACGATTTTTTCATAATCTATATATTTTTTATCTATAACCCTGGTATACATCTTTGTATTTTCATTAGAAAATATCACATGGCCCTTAACTATAGTTATGTCTACCATGCCTTCATCTATAATCTTTGACAATTCATTAAGAGCCCTCTTAGGTACTATGGTATCCCTTGCAGGTCCCTTGTAGTTGAACCTTTTAATAGCCATCCTATAACCATCAAGGCCAACAAACTCAAGTTTTTCTTCCTTTTGACTAAAAAGAACCCCTGTCAAGGCAAGCCAAGTTTCATCATTAGATGTAGCAAAAATAGTTTCCTTGATAGCTTCTTTTAAATCCTTGGCATCTATAGACATGGTAACTTCCTCTACTGGGTCTGGAAGTGAAGGATAGTCCATGGCATCTTGGCCCTTTAAGTCAAATCTTGAGTTTTGGCAAGTAATTGTTATAGATTCATGGTCACCATTAAATTCTATTATATCTTCAGGCATCTTTCTTACTATATTACCGATGATTTCTGAATTAAGGACCACAGAGCCTTCTTCATAGACTTGACATTTGACCCTGGTGTTTACTGAAAGCTCAAGGTCAGTTGAAGAAAGTATTAATTCACCTTCTTGGGCTTCAAAAACAATCCCTTCCAAAATCTGTATAGCAGACTTATTTGATATCGCCCTTTGGGCAATACTTATATATTTTGACAATTCTGATTTCAATATTGCGAACTTCATTTTTTCTCCTATATATATTAAATATTAGTAGTAATAGTAGTAGGGGCTGTGGATAAGTTGATAAGTCCCCTAAAGCTTATGCTTTTATGATTTAGCTTATTTATAAGACTGTGGATAAGTCTTTGATAAATCAATTTGTTTATAAAGATATCCACATTTACTCTTTTATCTTGTCTTTTATCTTCTTAATTTCCTTGGCAAATCCAATATCAGTTTCCATCATATTTTCTATCTTTTCAGATCCATGCATAACAGTAGCGTGGTCTCTTTCAAAGGAGTTGGCTATCTTAACCCAGGATAGGTTGGTCATTTTCCTAGATAAATACATGGCAATTTGCCTTGGTCTTGCAATATTTTGCTGTCTAGATGCAGAAATAATATCATCTACACTTATGCTATAGTATGAAGCTACTACATCTTTTATTAGTTCAAGAGTAATTTCCTTAGGTTTTTTCTCCTCAATTGATAGGGCCTGTCTGGTAAGCTCTAGGAAATCCTCATCGCTTACATCATCCCTGTCCCTGAACTTAACATTGTAGTAGGCCATAACCTTTATTATGGCACCTTCTAGTTCCCTAATACTAGATGTTACATTATTGGCTATAAAGTCTAGGACTAGCTTAGGCACATAGCCCATCCTATCAATCATTATCTTATGCTGTAAAATAGCGACCCTGGTCTCAAAGTCAGGAAGCTGAATATCTGCAAGCATACCCCCTTCAAAACGGGTGACTAACCTCTCTTCTAAGCCCTTAATATCCTTAGGAACCTTATCAGATGTAAGTATTACTTGTTTTTTTGCTTCCCTTAAAGTATTAAAGGTATGAAATAACTCTTCTTGAGTACCTTCTTTTCCCGCTATAAATTGGATATCATCTATCATTAATACGTCAGCGTTCCTATATTTGTCCCTAAATTTTTGAGAATCGCTTATCTTATTCTTGTTATTGGGACCTATTTTAGAAATCAATTCATTTACAAAGTTTTCACTTGTAATATATAGGACTTTTTTTTCTGGGTGTTTTTCTAAAATAGCATGTCCTATAGCCTGCATAAGGTGGGTTTTTCCAAGTCCTGATCCCCCATATATAAAAAGTGGGTTGTAATTTGTACCAGGCTCTTCCGCAACGCTCATGGCTACAGCTAGGGCGAATTCATTGCTCTTACCCTTAACGAAGTTGTCAAAGGTGTATCTTGGATTTAGGGTGTTGTTGTAAATACTATTGTCTACTTTCTTTTCAACCTTTAGTTCTTCTCTATCGCTTGAGGAAAGAGCACTTACTTGACCATCGCTTTGGATGGATTGGTCTTTTTCAATAATTGAAAAGATGGGATCTTTAGGATCTAAAAAGACTATATTTACTTCTTTACCAGTTATTTTTTTGAATTCACTTTGAATAGGCTCAACGTACTTGCTAGTTACTACATTCTTAATCATGGTAGTAATAGCGTTAATATATAATGAATTGTGATCCAGTTTTAGGGGGATAAGAGGTCTTATAAAAGCATTGTAATGAGCGGTAATCATTTTGAGATAAAGTTCCTTAGTAACCTGCTCCCAAATCAAATTAAGATCATCCATATTTCCTCCGTATATCAACAAACATATCCACAAAAACTTCCCAAAAGAAAGCTTGAAAAATCAGTAATTAAGCCATAAAGATAAAATTATCCACAATTGAGGTTCAAATTGTGCATAACCTCTATCATGGATAAAAAGCACTGTATTCAAGCCTTTCAGCAAGTATTTACATGAAAGTTATTAACAACTTATCCACAAATATTAATAACTTTATGAAAAATGTGGATTACTTTAATAAATTATCCCTGTTCTATTGGTATTATACCAATTTAGGATTTTAAACTCAAGATATCCACAATTGTGGATATCTATTTTTCAAATATTATTTTTAGTCTTAATTTGGGATGAAGCCCTCAAAGATTATGAGGTC
>CAYFNZ010000001.1:13317-38474 GCA_964344625.1 uncultured Peptoniphilaceae bacterium
TCTTAGACTTGGGGTAAACAAATATAGGTATATTACAAGAATTGTTAATAAAATAAAAAAAATCATGTTAAACACCTCTGTAAAATCATACCCAATAAACATTAGCCTTGACAATTTACCTATATAAATTTATAATAACAGTTAGCATTTTATGTAAAAAATTGGAAAAGGGGGGATTAAGGTGAAAAGAACTTTTCAACCAAATAACAGAAGAAGAGCTAAAAAACATGGATTTAGATCAAGAATGTCTACTCCAGGTGGAAGAAACGTATTGAGAGCAAGAAGACTAAAAGGCAGAAAGAAATTATCAGCATAGGTCTATGATTTATTTCATAGATTATATTTTTTTTAGGGATCATTGATGGAACAAAAATATAGGATTAAAAAAAATCAACACTTTGTAAGGGCTTATAAAAAGGCTAGGAGGTTCTATAATAGGAATCTTTCCATATATATTGTTGAAAATGGTCTAGAAAACAAGAGATTTGGATTTACTCTTTCAAGAAAGTTTGGAAAAGCGAACAAGAGAAATAAGGTAAAGAGACGATTAAGAGAAATAGTTAGGCTCAATTTAGATAAGTTTGAAGATGGTTATGACTATGTCATAGTTCCTAGAAATAATTGTATAAATCTCACTTATCAAGAATTAGAAAAGACGCTATTTCACTGCTTGGCATTTTCCAAGAAAAAGAAGAAGAAATGAACAAAATATTTATATTTATGATTAAATTTTATCGTAAAAATATATCTCCATTGATGGGAACTAACAAGTGTAGGTTTACCCCTACCTGTTCTCAGTATGCTTTGGAAGCTTTTGAGAAATATAACTTTTTCAAGGCTTTTGGGCTGACTGTATGGAGGATCTTGAGGTGTAATCCATTTAGTAAAGGTGGCTACGACCCACTTAAATAGGAGGAACTCGTGCTAGGATTCTTAAGTGAGATTCTAGGTAGAATCTTTAAGTTTATTTACGAATATTTGGTAGCTCTTGGAAATGAGCCATCTCAAGTATCGTATTATGCCATGGCATTATTGATTATGGCTGTAATTTATAAGCTAATAACAATTCCATTGACCATTCAATCCTTAAAACAGACCCAAAAGGCTGCACAACTGCAACCTCAGATGGAAGAGTTAAAGAAAAAATACGGTTATGATCAAAACATTTACAATCAAAAGGTACAAGAATTTCAAAGAGAAAACAATGTAGCTGGAGCAGGATGTTCTGGTTGTTTGATGATGATACTTCAACTAGTTATAGTAATTGCCCTATTTGCAGTTATTAGAGAACCTGCTAAGTACTTGTTCGACAATCCTGAAGACATAGACAAAATCGCTAGAAATTTCTTCTGGATCAAGGACTTGTCATTACCAGACCCAACTGTTTTTGTATTGCCACTACTTAACTCATTGACTCAACTTTTAGTTACATATTTAGGACAAACTGCTAGTGCTGGTCCAAATATGAAACAGCAACAAACTATGATGTACATGTTACCAATCGTATTTTTCTTCTTGTTCATGAAGATGCCTGCAGGTTTACTACTTTATTGGGCAGTTGGTAATATGATTGAAATTGTAGTTAAATTAATCAATAAGGCTGTTAGTGCTAACAAGTCAGGAGAAAATGAGGTAGTAGAATAATGAGATCAACAATAAAATCAGCAAAAACCGTTGATGAAGCTATTGAACTAGGTCTTAAGGATTTGGGCCTATCAAGAAGCGAAGTAGAATATGAAATCTTAGAAGATGCAAAGTCTGGATTTTTAGGTATCTTTGGTTCAAAGGATGCTATAGTTAAAATCACAGAAAAGCAAGAATTTAAAATAGATATCAATGATATTTACGGTGAAAAAGCTCAAGAAGAAGAGCTAAGAAAAGAAAAAGAGAAAAAGTTAGCTGAAGAAAGATTAGCAAAAGAGAAATTACAAGCTGCAAAAAGACTTGAAGCTCAAAAGAAGGAAGAAGCTGAAAGACTTCGCATAGCTGAAGAAAAGGCTAGGCAAGAAAGAGCAAAGCAAGAAAAAGCTAAAGCTCAAGTAAAGTCTGAAGTAATAGAAGAACCTGTTGAAGCTGAAGTAAAAGAAGCTGTTGATATGGACTCTTTGATGCAAGCTTGCAAGAAGCAATTAGAAGATATCCTTGAAATGATGCATATCAAGGCAAGAGTTGAAGTTGATATTGACGAAAACACTCTTAATTTTAATTTAGTTGACATCTCTGAAGAAGATACGGGTATCATCATAGGTAGAAAGGGAGAAACGCTAGATTCTCTTCAATATATTTTAAGCCTTATGGCCAACAAACAATCTTCTGAATTTGTAAGGGTTACACTTAATGTAGCAAATTACAGGATTAGGAGAAAAGAAGCCATAGAGAACAATGCGAGAAAGGTTGCCTTTAAGGTAATAAAGACTAAGAAGTCCATAGCCTTAGATCCTATGAATTCTTATGAAAGACGTATAGTTCACTACGCTTTACAAAAATATAAAGAAGTTGAAACTGTATCACAAGGGAACTTTCCAAATAGGAAGGTAGTAATTAAATATAAAGGCTAGAAAACTCCCCAATCTGGGGAGTTCTTATATTTTTAGGGATTTTTAATTTTTTAAAAGGAGACAAAGATGGAAAAAACTATAGCTGCCATTTCTACTGCTATAGGAGAAGCTGGTATAGGCATAGTTAGGATGTCTGGCAACCAGTCACACGAGATAGCTAAAAAAGTTTTTAGAAATTTTAAAAATGAAGAATTGAAAGAAATCAAACACAGGTATATGGAATATGGCCATATAGTAGATGAGGACAAGCTTATAGATGAAGTTCTTATTGCTTTTATGAAGGGCCCCCACACCTACACCAGGGAAGATATGGTTGAAATCTACTGCCATGGTGGCAGCATAGCTGTTAAGAAAGTCTTAAATCTGCTTTTAAGAAGTGGAGCTTATTTGGCAGAAAGAGGAGAATTTACCAAGAGGGCTTTCCTCAATGGAAGACTTGATTTATCTCAAGCAGAAGCTGTAATTGACCTAATAGATGCAAAGACTGAAAAGTCCTATGAAGCTTCATTGAATCAGCTTTCAGGCGGGATAAAAAATGAAGTAAAAAACTTAAAAGATGTCCTTTTAGATATCCTTGCCAGGGTCGAATACTCCATCAACTTTATGGAGGACCTTCAAGACGAGCTGCCTGTTGACCCGATAATAGAAAAAGGAAGTTTCCTAATCGACAGGATTAGCGACCTATTAAACTCTGCTAACAAGGGAAGGATTATCCGTGAGGGGATAAACACTGTAATAGTTGGGAAGCCAAATGTCGGTAAGTCTTCCCTACTAAATGCAATCCTTAAGGAAAATAGGGCGATTGTAACAGATGTTCCAGGTACCACAAGGGATACTATAGAAGAATATATAGACTTGGGCGGGGTTTCAATAAAACTTATAGATACAGCAGGTATCAGGGATACAGATGACCTAGTTGAATCCATAGGGGTAAATAAGAGTATTTCTCTTGTGGAAAATGCCGACCTTATCATAGGGATTTTCGATATGAGTAAGGAATTAGATGAAGAAGATGAAAAGATTATAGACTTGTTGAAGAATAGAAAGTCCATCATCTTATTAAACAAGCACGACCTAGATATCAGGGCTGACAAGGATAGGCTAAAAGAGATTTTTGCAAACAAGCATATTATAGATATGTCCATAGTTGAAGATAAGGGGATTAAGGACCTGGAAAATGCTATTATTGACATGTTTTTTGACGGTCAGATAAAGCTAAACGATGATACTTTAATAACAAATGTAAGGCACACTGACTTATTGATAAAAACTAAGGAAAGCCTAGAGAGCTTTTTGTCCGATGTCAAGGCTGGCTATCCCCTAGATGCTGTTGAAATAGACTTGAACAACGCCTACTCATACCTAAGTGAGATAACAGGTGAAGCAATAGATGAAGATGTCCTAAACAAAATCTTTAATGATTTTTGTATAGGCAAGTAAGGAGGATTATGGAAGTTAAGAGATATGATGCCGGCAACTTCGATGTAGTCGTAGTAGGAGCTGGCCACGCAGGAGTTGAGGCTGCCTTGGCTACTGCAAGACTGGGTAAGAAAACTTTAATAATGACCATTTCCATGGAATCAATTTCAGACATGCCCTGCAACCCAAATGTCGGTGGTACAGGCAAGGGCCACCTGGTAAGAGAAGTTGATGCCCTTGGTGGAGAAATGGCCTTAAATATAGATAAGAGCTTTATTCAATCAAGGATGCTTAATACCTCTAAAGGGCCTGCTATACACTCTTTGAGGGTACAAGCGGACAAGAAGAAATACCACACAGAAATGAAGAAGGTAATAGAAAAGCAAGAAAACCTTCTTTTAATAGAAAGTGAAGCAAAGGACCTAATAATTGAAGATGGCCAGGTTAAAGGCGTGGTGACTATGACAGGAGCTTGCTATTATGCTAAGGCAGTCATCCTTGCGACAGGAACCTACCTAAACGGCCTTATAATGATGGGAGAACTCCAATATACATCAGGCCCCCACGGCCTAAAGGCTGCTACAGAACTATCAAAGTCTTTAGCTGAAAATTCTATAGCCCTTAGAAGATTTAAGACAGGAACTCCAGCCAGGGTCCATAGGAGAAGCCTAAACCTAGAGGTTATGGAAAAACAATATGGAGATGAAGAAGTTATTCCTTTTTCATTTTTAAATATAGGTAAGGACTTTAATATAAAACAAGAGCTATGCTACCTAACCTATACAACCCCTACTACCCATGAAATAATCAGGGAAAACCTACACAGGTCCCCTATGTACTCAGGCTTAGTTAAGGGAATTGGACCAAGGTACTGCCCTTCTATAGAAGATAAGGTAGTAAGATTTGCAGACAAGGACAACCACCAAGTCTTTATTGAGCCTGAAGGCCTTGATACAGATGAAATGTACGTTCAAGGTGTTAGCTCTACCCTACCTGAGGAGGTTCAAAAAAGGCTATATAAGACCATAATTGGCTTGGAAGATGTTGAAATCATGAGGTCAGCCTACGGTATAGAATACGACTGTATCGACCCAACTAGCCTAAGCCTAAACCTTGAGTCAATTAATATTAAAAACCTATTTTTTGCAGGACAAATAAATGGATCATCAGGATACGAAGAAGCTGCAGCCCAAGGATTAATGGCAGGTATAAATGCTAGCCTAAAAATTGACAACAAGCCCCCATTTATCTTAGACAGGTCTGAAGCATATATAGGTGTCCTTATAGATGACCTAGTTACAAAGGGAACAAATGAACCCTACCGTATGATGACTTCTAGGGCGGAATACAGGTTAGCTTTAAGACAAGATAACGCCGATTTAAGATTAACTCAAAAAGCCTATGATTTGGGCCTTGTTTCAGATGAGAGATACAATCTTATGCTTGAAAAGAAAAACATCATAGAAGGCGAATTAGAGCGTCTAAAGGCCATAGCCATAAATCCCAAGGAAGAAGTTAATGAAAAATTGCAAAAGTTAGGTTCAACTAACCTTAAAACAGGGTCTACCCTATACGACCTGATAAAAAGACCGGAATTGTCATATGAGAGTCTAGCCATACTAGATCCTGACAGACCAGAGATTCCAAGACAGTACAGATTAGAAGTAGAAACTCAAATCAAGTACGAAGGCTATATAGCAAAGCAAGAAATGCAAATAGCTCAATTTAAGAAATTAGAAAATAAAAAAATAGATATGATTGATGACTTCTCTCAAATAAAGGGCTTGAAAAAAGAAGCTGCACAAAAGTTAAATGATATAAGACCCCTATCAGTCGGTCAAGCTTCAAGAATCTCAGGTGTAAGCCCTGCCGATATAAATGTATTATTGATACACTTAGAAACTCTTAGAAGGATGAACAATGGACAATAATATTTTTGAATCAAATAGTATAAAACTTGATGACAAGGCCTTGACCTTATTGGACCAATATAGACAAATGATTTTAGAATACAACAAAATCATGGATATAACCAATATCACAGACCATGATGAAATGTATATTAAACATTTTCTAGACTCCCTACTACTTGAAAAGACAGGAATAAACTTTGATGGCCTATCCTTAATAGATATTGGAACGGGAGGTGGCTTTCCGGGAATACCACTAAAAATTGGGCATCCAAGTCTTAAACTAACTTTGCTTGACAGTTTAAGAAAAAGAATTACCTTTTTAGAGGATGTAATTAATAAGCTAGAATTGACAAATAGTCATGCAATTCATGGCAGAGCTGAAGAATATGCCAACAAAGCGGAATATAGAGAAAAATATGATATTGCCACATCTAGAGCTGTGGCAGAACTACGTACACTTGTTGAATATTGCCTAGCCTATGTTAAGCTTGGTGGCTACTTTATTGCAATGAAGGGTCCAAATTATCAAGAAGAACTTAAGTTAGCACAAAATGCTATTTTTCAAATGGGTGGCAAATTAGATAAGGTAATAGACTATGAACTTCCTGGAGGAATGGGTTCAAGATCACTTATTGTTATTAAAAAAGTAAAAAAGACCCCTATTAAATATCCAAGAGGTCAAGGTAAACCGAGGAGTAAACCACTTTAGTAGAAGTTAGCCTATAAATGTTTCATATGAAACATTTATAGGCTTTTTTATGTTTAAAGACAAGGGCTCACAATAATGTTTCATATGAAACATTATATAGATTATACATGTTTGAGATTGTTTCATATGAAACATCTAAAACCCAGATTATAATTGTTTCATATGAAACAATTATAAGTAAATTCATTTACATGTGAATATATAAAATAATAGAAAACAAATTCAATGTTTCATATGAAACATTTGCTTATAGTGTTATAATAGGATAAGAAAGTTAGGTGAAAAATATGAAAGCTTGTATTATAAATATTGGAAATGAATTATTAGATGGAAAAATCAGCAATTCTAATGCTGAATTTATTATGAATGAGCTATCAACAATTGGAATTCCTGTTGAAAGACAGATGATTGTTGCAGATGATAAGGATGAAATAAAAAAAGCCTTAGATTTTAATAAAAAATATGATTTAATATTAACTACAGGTGGCCTTGGAACCACAGATGACGATAAATCAAGGGAAACGGTAGAAGAATATCTTGCAGAAAGACAAATAGACTACGATCCTATTGAAATGAAGAACACCAGGGGGATGTTCCCGGGAGTTTATTATAGGTATGGTCATGCTGGAATTATGATTTTTCCTGGACCTCCAAGAGAAATGAACACCATGTTAAGAAACAACCTAGATTTATTGATTGATGAAGACCTATGTACTATAAGAAAGACTTATAGGATTTCTTTTTTAAGAGAACATGTGATACACAATATCCTTAGAAATCATGGGGTGCCAACAGAATATGTTAATACCTTTATAGATTCTGATCAAAGTGCTTATTTGAAGCTATATATGGAAGATTCTTCTCAAGAAAGCTTAGATGAAAGATTCAAACAAGTAGATGATACTATTAATAAGGTATTCTATCCTTTAATATATACAAATGATGACATAAGTAGAGAACAAAATCTGGTAAATGAACTATTGGATAGGGGGCTTACTCTATCATGTGCTGAATCCTATACAGGAGGAAAGATTATTTCTTCTTTAATAGAAATTCCAGATACTTCAAAAATCATAGATCAAGCCTTTATAGTATACAATGATGAAGCTAAGGAAGAAATACTAAATGTCGACCCTGATTTAATAAAAGAACATGGAGTAGTATCTAGACAAGTTTGTAATGCCATGCTTGATGGCTTGTATGAAAGAAGTAAGTCAGATATTTGCATAGCTACTACTGGATATGCCGGTCCAAGTGGGGATGTTGGTAATGTATATTTTGGAATAAAATATAAAGAAAAAAATTATGTGTTTAAGAAATATATGAAGTATAGCAGACGTTGGATTATGAATAAGAGCAAAAACTATGTCGTAGACTATACCCACTTAATTATAAATAATCTTTTAGATGAAGCTAAAGATATATTAGCTGAAGACATCTAATCTTCTTGTTGAGGTGAATAAATGAAAGTAATTAGTGTATTTAACCAGAAGGGGGGCGTTGGAAAAACTACTACAGTAGTTAATCTTGCTGCTGCCCTTGGTAAAAAGAAAAAAAAAGTTTTAGTAGTAGACCTTGATCCGCAGGGTAATACATCTTCAGGACTAGGCCTAGATAAGAGTGAATTAAAAACCACAGTTTATGATTTATTATTAAATAATTCGGATATTAATGAAGCTTTAATGGAGTCTAATTCTCCTAATGTAAAGATTCTGCCTTCAAACAATGACCTGTCTGGTTTTGAAATTGAGGCTGTTAACCATGACCAAAGAGAAAGTTTGTTAAAAAATATATTATCTCCAGATTTGGACTTTGATTTTGTTCTAATTGACTGTCCACCTTCTTTAGGTCTTTTAAGCATCAATGCCTTGGTAGCTTCAAATTCAGTAATAATACCTATCCAGTCTGAGTATTACGCCTTAGAAGGGGTGTCTCAATTGGTTCAAACAATTGACCTAGTTAAGAGGTCCCTAAATCCAGAACTTGAGATTGAGGGAGTTGTAATTTCAATGTTTGATGGAAGAAATAACTTGTCCTTAGAAGTTGTTGAGGAAGTTAAAAAATATTTTAGGGACAAAGTCTATAAGACTATAATTCCTAGAAATATAAGGCTTGCTGAAGCACCTTCTTTTGGAATGAGCGTTATTGAATACGATCCAAAGTCAAAGGGGGCCATAGCATATTTAAATTTGGCAAAAGAAATAATTAAGCAAAACAAGTAGGAGTTTAATATGGCTAGAAAAAAAGGATTGGGAAAGGGGCTTGCTGCTCTGATTCCAGAAGATACGTCTATTGATAATTTACTAGAAAAAAATGATGAAAAAGATCTGCAAGGTCAGAGAGTTGAAAATATAGAAATAAGTAAGATAATACCAAATAGGTCAAATCCTAGAAAAAAGTTTGACCAGGATGCCTTAGAAGAGCTTGCTGAATCCATAAAGCTTTATGGAATTATTCAGCCTATAGTTTTGGTTCAAGATGGAGATGTATATGAGATAGTAGCTGGTGAAAGAAGGTATAGGGCTGCTAAGATTGCAGGCTTAAAGGAAGTTCCAGCTATCATAAAAGACCTAGATAATAAAAGTAAGGATATGATTTCTATGGTTGAAAATATCCAAAGAAAGGATTTAAACCCATATGAAGAAGCCCTTGCTTATGATAATATGATGAAGGAATATAAACTTACCCAAAATGAACTTAGTCAGGTAGTTGGAAAGTCAAGGACTTTTATTGCTAACTCTGTGAGGCTTTTATCCCTAGATGATAAGACAATAAGCCAACTTGAAAATGGCAATATTACTTCCACTCAGGCTAGGGCTCTATTGGGGGTTGACGATATTGAGGAAAGAAATAAGTATCTTCAAATGTTAATTAACAAGGAAATAACTGTTAATGAAGTTGAAAAAAAGATTTCTAAGGCAAAGAAGTCTAAAGTTAATAGGGATTTTGCTAGTGAAGAAGATATTTTTATAAGGGATATCCAAGATAGACTTTCTGAAAGTATTGGTGCTAAGGTCCGCCTAAATAGGGGTAAGAATTCATGGAAATTAAATATTGAATTTTATGACCAAGCACAGATAGAAGATTTTTTAGAAAAACATGAAATAAATGACTGAGGTGGAAGATGAGTTGGTGGGCTTATTTATATTTAGGTATCGTAACATTGGTTATGATTTACCTAATTTACAGGTATATTGACCTATCTGTAAAAATAAAAAGACAAAAAAAGAGATATGACTTTCTTTTAAGAGGAAGGGGAGAGCTAAATCTTGAGGAGCTATTAAAGGCTCATTCACATGATATAGATTTAGCCGTAAAAAAGATTAAGGCGCTGGAAGCAACCTATGCTAAGGTCGATACAGGTATTAAAGAAAATAGGGATTACCTAAATTCCAAGATGATGGAATTAAATTCAAATACAAATACAGATTTGATAGACAAGGCAGACAAGCAATTTCAAACTTTGGATAAGAAGATTGACGGGATTAATGCCCTTTTAAATAAAAAGATAGATTCAAAGGCAAATACCCTTAATTCTGATATTAATAAGTTGGGGGCAGACCAAAATGAAAAGATGTCAAACCTTGATAGTAAGCTTAATGCAAGGATTAGTTCTGCAGATGAAAAAATCAATGCAAGGGTTAGCAGTATAGATGCTAAATTCACCAATGAAATTGATAAAATAAATTCTGATAGGCAAGCTAACTACAAAAAAATAGAAGAAAGACATGAGTTTGATGTTTCTAACTTGAAAAAACTAGACCAAGAGAACTATAATAAGCTTGTTGAGTTTATTAACAAGCAAGATAAGTCCTTGGACGAAAATTTAGCACTTGCTATTCAACAAGTATCATTGTATAAGTACAATGCCCTTCATAACCAAACAGGGGACTTGTCATTTACTATGGTGCTTTTAGATAGAATGAAAAATGGAATTATGCTTACCAGCATAAATGGAAGAGATGCGTCATATACGTATTCTAAAGAAATTGTTAATGGTAAATGCGTGGTGGATATTTCACCAGAAGAAGAAAAAGCCTTAAATATGGTTTTAAAAAACAATTAGGAGGATTAAATGGGAGTTAATGTTATTGAAGAATTAAGAGCTTCAATCGAAGGAAAGAACAGGGTAATAGTTTTTCCTGAAGGAGAAGATGTAAGGATAGTTAGCGCTGTTGCAAAGTTGCAAGAAGAAGGAATTATCAAACCAATTTTACTAGGAAAGAAAGAAGATATTGAAAAAGCTGCTAAAGAAGCAAATGTTACTTTAGAAGGAGTTTTACAAATCGACCCTGAAACTTCAGAAGACTATGAAAGATTCGTATCAGAATTCGTAACATTAAGAAAGGGTAAAGCTACAGAAGAACAAGCGAGAGAAACACTTAAAGACCCTAATTATTTTGGAACAATGATGGTTCAATCAGGTAAAGCCGATGGTATGGTTAGTGGAGCTATCCATTCTACAGGAGATACTATAAGACCAGCATTACAAATTATTAAAACTAGACCTGGCGTATCAAGGATTTCAGGTTCAATGGTAATGTTAGGACCAGAAGGACAAAGATATTACATGGCTGATATAGCTGTAAACATCACACTTGAAGCTGAAGCCTTGGCTGAAATAGCTATAGTTTCTGGTGAACAAGCTAAGACGTTTGGTATTGATCCAAAGGTAGCAATGCTTTCATTCTCAACAAATGGTTCAGCTCACTCACCTGAAACTGAAAAGATGGCTTTAGCTACAAAGCTTGCAAAAGAATTAGCTGAAAAGAACAATGTTGACTTCCCAATAGATGGGGAACTTCAATTTGATGCAGCTATTGCTCCTGAAGTTGGAAAATTAAAATTCCCTGGCTCAAAAGTAGCTGGAGAAGCAAATGTATTTATATTCCCTTCACTTGAAGCAGGAAATATAGGCTACAAGATTGGTCAAAGACTAGGTGGCTATGAAGCAATAGGACCTATCCTACAAGGCTTAAACAAGCCAGTTAACGACCTTTCAAGAGGATGTAATGCAGAAGAAGTTTACAAGACAGCTATAGTTACAGCTGCACAAGTAGGTTAAAAATATAAAAAGATGTTTAAGAATGAAAAGATTTATCTACATTCTTAAACATCTTTTTTTGATTTATATAAGCAATTTAATATTTGGATTTAGTCAAAACTTGTCTTTACTGAATTTAGTAGGTCATTTTTTAAGTCCCAAAGTTTTTGACTTAGGTCGACCTTGTATAGTTGAGGGGTATCAAAACGTTTGTATTCTTCCCAAAGCGTGTCCAATTCGTTTTGACAGTGTTGTCTAATTTCTTCAAGACTAGGTCTTTCATAGACCAGTTTACCTTTTTCATATATTGGTACAAGCAGTGGCTTTACATAGTAGTGGTTGATTGTTTTTCTCTTCCAAGTATAAAGTGGGTGGAAAAGTGTCAAAGGTTGGTCTGTGTCTATAACTTCATCATGAAGGGTGATTAAGTCAGCCTTGGCCTTATTGGTTTCAGAATCATAAATCCTATAGACTTGTTTAAATCCAGGAGTAGTTATTTTTTCTATATTTTCTGATATTTTAATTTTTGGTATATGCTTGCCTTTTTCATCTATGGCAACTAGCTTGTAGACACCACCAAAAACTGGGTTTGACCTAGATGTAATCAGGTTTTCACCTACACCGAAAGAATCAATTTTAGCTCCTTGAAGCAAAAGATCCCTTATTTTAAATTCATCTAGAGAATTTGATGAAACTATTTTTACATCTTCATAGCCTGCAGCATCTAGCATTTTCCTTGTTTCCTTTGAAAGATAGGCCATGTCACCAGAGTCTAGTCTAACACCTACCGGACGGATGCCAAGTGGCTTTAAGACCTTGTCAAAGCACTTGATTGCATTTGGAACCCCTGATTTTAGGGTGTCATAGGTATCGATTAAGAGAGTGGTTGCATGTGGGTAGGTTTTTGCATAGGTTTCGAAGGCTTCAAGCTCTGTATCAAAGGATTGAACCCAGGAGTGGGCCATGGTTCCAAGGGCTGGAGTCCCATACATATAGTCTGCAAGTGTGTTTGCAGTTCCCGCTGCACCGGCAATATAGGCTGCCTTGGCTCCAAGGTTAGCAGCATCTGCCCCTTGCGCCCTTCTTGAACCAAATTCCATAATCGCCCTGCCATCACTGGCCCTGACCATACGGTTGGCCTTGGTAGCTATCATAGATTGGTGGTTAATAACCAATAAAAGCATGGTTTCAAGGAGTTGAGCCTGTATATAAGGGCCTCTTACAATCATCAAAGGTTCATCGTGAAATACAACGGAACCTTCTGGAATAGCCCAAACATCACATTCGAATTTGAAGTTCTTTAAGTAGTCTAAGAATTCTTCAGCAAATAGATTTTTATTTCTTAAAAATTCTATTTCATCTTCTGTAAAATGCAGGTTTTCTAAGTAGTCAATTGCTGTATCAAGGCCAGCAACTATGGCGAAACTTGCCCCATCTGGAGCTTTTCTAAAATATATGTCATAATAGCCTACGGTGTCCTTGTGACCGTTTATTAGGTAGGCGTTGGACATGGTTAATTCGTAGAAATCCATCAATAAGCTGAGATTTCTGTTTTGATCTTTCATATTCCCTCCATTAATTTTCATCTTATATGTATCTATTATACCCGTAAATTTGTTATTATGTTAAATATTGAAATTAAGCTTGTTGACTTGATGGTGGGGTAATTATAAAATGAATGAAAGGTGATTGATATGAAAATTAACAAATATACAAAAAAAGACTTATATACATATACTTTAGGAGCTTTTCCTAGTTTGGAATTAATTGCTAAGAGACCTGACTTGGTCGAGCTGATTTTGATTCATGAGGATTATTATGAAAAGGACAGAATAATAGACTTGTGTCGAAAAAATAACCTAAAATATGAAATAAATTCCAAAGCGGTTAATCGGCTAGCCAATAAGGGTAATACATTAGTGGTTGGTATCTTTAGAAAGTATGAAGATCCTATAAAAAACACTAATCATGTAGTACTTCATGAGATTTCAGATATGGGAAATTTGGGAACTATACTAAGGACCATGAATGCATTTGACATGAGGGATTTGGTCCTAGTGGGAAATGTGTGCGATATATTTAATCCCAAGACTATAAGGGCCTCCATGGGGTCTATTTTTGATATTAGATTTAAGCATTATGCTAGCATGGATGCCTATGTTAAGGATTTTCCTGATAGGAATCTTTTTTTATTTATGCTTTCTAGGGATGAAAATGACAGTATTTATAAGGTTGACAAGAAAGATTCTTTATATTCCTTGGTTTTTGGCAATGAAGGGGCTGGCCTGCCTGAAGATTTTTCCAGGTATGGGACTAGGGTCTTCATTCCACAATCTTCAAGGGTTGATAGTATAAATTTACCGATTGCCACATCTATCGGTATTTATGAGTTTAGGAGGTAATATGAAAAAACTTTTGATATTTGATGTTGATGGCACCACTTTAGATACCATGGAAACTATTACATTTCACATTAATAGGGCCTTGGCTCAATATGGGATTGAACCTGTAGATATCTCCTATACGGGGAGTATTCTAGGCTATAGCTCTGTGTATTTGATGGAAAAAGTTCTAGAATATAGGGGTTATGACTACGATAATGAGAAGTTTAAGGAAATTTTAGACACTTATCACAAGTCTTACCAAGCAGATGTAACCCATCTAACTAAGCCATATGATGGCATAATCGAAGCTCTTGTGGACTTCAGAAAAAAGGGCTATACCCTGGTTGCCTTATCGAATAAGCCTGACCACACCCTGTCTGTTCTTTTTAAGGCTATGGATTTATATAAGTATTTTGACTATGTAAAGGGGCAAGAAGACGGGACTCCAAGAAAGCCAGACCCATATATGGTCAATTACATTCTGGATAAATATTCAATGTCCAAGGACCAGGCTATCCTTATAGGGGATACTGAAGTAGACTATGAAACAGCTAAAAATTCAGGCCTTACTTTTATAGCGGTTACCTGGGGCTTTAGGACCAGGGAAGAACTTGAAAGATTAGACCCACAATACATGGTAGATGATGTATTTGGTCTTAGAAAAATAATAGAGGAGGGATTGATATAAAAGCAAATGAATCAAAAAAGTCCATGATTTTACATGGTCCTAGTAAGCAGGTTTTGTTTAAGCTTTCTTTGCCATTGATTTTTTCAAATATCATGGCTACCCTTTATTCCCTAGCGGATGGGGTTTGGTTGTCGAAATTGTCCTATACTCAATTTGCGGCTACGAGTTTGACTTGGCCTCTTTTGTTTTTATTTATTTCTATTGCGATAGGGATTTCTGTAGCCGGTACTTCTATCATTTCTCAAATGATAGGGGCTGGAAAAAAGGACAAGGCCAGCAAGTATGCTAATAACCTGATTATCATTTCTATTGTAATGGGGGTATTTTTCTCCGTATTAGGTTATTTTCTAGCAAGGCCTATAATTACTGCCATGGGGGCAAAAGATGACCTTTTGGAACACTCTATCACCTATTTTAAGGTTAACTCCTTAGGGTTTTTGGTAGATAACCTATATTTTGCCTTTCAAGCCATATTAAATGCTCAAGGAAATACCAAGTCTACAACGGCTATGGGGATTACTTCAGGCCTATTAAACATTATTTTGGACCCATTTTTTATCTTTGCTAAGGTGCCATTTATAGGGGTAAATGGTCTTAATCTAGGAGTTGCAGGGGCTGCCTTTGCTACTGTCCTTGCCAAGATAATTGCCTTATTCATTGGATTTATAGCAATTAAGAAAAACCAAAGTGATGTTGTAGTAAGCAGGCATACTATGAAGTATGAAAGTTCTTTTGCAAGACACCTTATGAGACTTGCCATTCCTACAGCCATAGGAAGGTCAAGTTCAGCCTTAGGTTTTACAGTTATGAATGCGATTATAGTTTCCTATGGTCAAGAGGTAGTAGCGGCATTTTCCATGGTCAATAGGATTTCAGATTTCTTTATGCAGATTTCTATGGGTATAAGTGCTGCCATGACTGCCATGATTGGGCAAAATGTGGGGGCTGGAAATTTTGAAAGGGCAAGGCAGGTTGTAAGGGATGCGAGCCTTATGACCGTAATTTCTTCGGTTGCAGGTATGCTAATAGTTGGGCTTTTCCCAACCCAGCTTTTGAGTATTTTTGTAGACACTCAAAAAGATGTAGCCGTATATAATATTGCTATGGAATACATTCCATTTGCGGTAGCCAACGAGCCGTTTATGGGCTTTTTCAATATTTTCCAAGGGGCCTTTCAAGGTGTTGGTCAGATGAAGTATTCTATGCATATGTCAACTGGAAGGCTTTGGTTTATCAGGGTTCCTTTTGTCCTATTCATGCAAAACTTTACCAATGTGGGTAGGGTGGCAATTTGGATTTCTATGCTGATATCAAATGGCCTGATAGTGCTTTATTCATATTATATTTACAAGACAAAGGATATTATTCCTAAAGGAAGGTTAAAAAGTTAGAAATGTTAAGTTTTTTAATTAAGAAATTCATAGGGTCAAATGACTTTGAAGACCCGGACAGGAGAAACAAACTTATCAGTTTGACGGGCTACTTAGGCTTGTTTTTCAACATTTTATTATTTGTTATAAAGATTAGTATTGGGCTTTTGATTAACTCAATTTCAGTAATTTCAGATGCTATAAATAACTTGTCGGATAGCATTTCATCCATAATTACTATCCTGGGATCTTATATAGCGGGAAAGCCGGCTGATAAAAACCACCCCTTCGGTCATGGTAGAGGGGAGTATCTGGCATCACTAATAGTAGGCTTATCAATCTTATTTGTAGGTGGGTCACTTTTTAAGACCTCGATTGAAAATATCATAACCCCACAGGAGCTAAATGTCAGTACAGCAGCCTTGGTAATCCTTATAGTTTCTATAGCTATCAAGGTTTACATGTATTTTTACAACATGAGGGTCTATAACAAAGTTCAATCTTACTTAAACCTGTCTCAAGCCATAGACTCTAGAAATGATGTAATTATGTCAACTGTTGTAATCCTATCAGTTATTATGACCTCAAGGTATGGAATTCAGCTTGAAGGGCCTATAGGGCTTGCGGTTTCCATCATAATTATGAAATCAGGCTATGACATCTTGAAGGAAACAGGGGTCATCCTGCTTGGTAAGGAGATAGATCAAGAAACGATTGATAGGCTAAAGGAGATACTTCTTTCTGGAAAATACATCACAGGGGTCCACGACATTGAAATCCACGATTATGGTAAGCATAAGAGGTTTGGGACTGCCCATGTAGAAGTTCCGGTCAATATAGATGTATACTCCATGCACAAGATAATAGATAAGTTGGAACAGGAAGTTAAAAAAGAGCTTTTTATAGATCTGTCAATCCATATGGACCCAATTTATTGCTTGGAACAAGACCATTTTGCACCTGTCCCATGTAGGGTCAGAAGCGACAAAGAAAGAGAAGATATTTTAGAAAAAAATAAGAAGAAGAATTTTTCTGATTAATCAGTGAGGGCGGGAAAAAATCTGTCCTCTTTTTTTATGCTGTGGTAAAATAAATAAGAGGTAAGAATTAAGATGAAAACTGAGTTTGTAAAAATTGATGAAGACAATATAGATATAGGAAAACTTAAAGATTTAGCTAGGATTATTAAGGACAAGGGCCTGGTAGCCATACCTACTGAAACGGTTTATGGTCTTGCCTGTAACGGCCTGGACCAAGATGCCATAAAGAAGGTATTTGAAGCCAAAAATAGGCCCATGGATAACCCCCTAATCCTCCATATATCAGAGATAGACGACATCTATCCACTAGTTGAGGAGGTTAGGGAAGAGGACTTGTCCATCCTGAAACGATTGTGGCCGGGTCCTTTAACAGTAATTTTTAAGAAATCAGCCATCATCCCTGATGGGGTGAGCGCAGGCCTTGATACAGTTGCTATAAGGCTTCCTAATAAGAAGTTGACTAGGGAGTTTATAAGGCTTTGTGGAGTCCCTCTAGCTGCACCTTCTGCCAACCTATCTACCAAACCTTCTCCAACCAATGCCATGGACGTATATGAGGATATGCAGGGAAGGATTGATGCGATAATAGATGGGGGAAGTTCCAGCATTGGCTTAGAGTCTACGGTCGTTGACTTGTCTGAAGCTAGGCCGACTATTTTAAGACCGGGCTATTATACTAAGGAAATGCTTTCAAAGTATTGGCCGGATATAGAGTATGACCTAGCCCTAAAAAAATCTGACCAGATACCAAAATCACCGGGGCAAAAATATAAGCATTATGCCCCAAAGGCCAGGGTTGAAGTCTATGTGGGTCCAAGCGATAAATTTAGAGAAAAACTTGCCCAAATTTTGAATAATAGAGATAATAAGATAGGTTTAATGATTTTTGAAGAAGACGGTAATTTTGAAGATGCTGACTATGTAGTAAGCATGGGGTCTATGTCTAGTTTGGACAAGATGGCCAACATCTTATTTACTGCCTTAAGAGATATGGACCACAAGGGTATGGACCTGGTAGTGGTTCATGGAGTAGATGAGAAATCTTTTGGACTTAGCATTATGAATAGGTTGAAAAAAGCCGCTTCTGGCAATGTTTATAAATTGGAGGATTAAAAATGAAAATAGCGATTACATCTGACCATGCAGGAATAGGGCTAAAGAGCTTTTTAACAAAGCATTTACAAGACAAGGGAATAAGCGTAATAGATGTGGGACCCTTTGAAAATGCTTCAGTAGATTACCCGGATTACGCAAAGTTGATGTGTGAAAAGGTCTTAGATAAGGAAGCTGACTTAGGTATAGCTATTTGCGGCACTGGAATTGGAATGTCAATTGCCTGCAATAAAATACATGGCATAAGGGCATCACTTTGTTCTGAAGCTTATTCAGCAAGGTTGACAAGGCTTCACAACAACTCAAATGTCCTATGCTTGGGAGCTAGGGTTATAGGTGAAGAACTTGCTATGGATATTGTTGATAGCTATGTTTCTACAGAATTTTCTGGCGATGAAAGACATGTAAGAAGAATAGGAAAACTTGAAGGAGGAATTAATGAGTAAGGTAACAATTTTAGACCATCCGTTGATAAAACACAAAATTACAATTTTAAGATCAGTTGAAACTGGAACCAATGAATTTAGAAAGATCGTTTCTGAAATTTCTATGCTTATGGCATTTGAAGTTACAAGGGACCTTCCTCTTGAAGAAGTTGAAGTTCAAACTCCACTAGAAAAGTGCACTGGCTACAAGCTTTCAGGTAAGAAGCTAGGTCTAGTACCTATTTTAAGAGCGGGTCTAGGTATGGTTGATGGTATGCTTTCAATCCTTCCTTCAGCTAAGGTAGGCCACATCGGTCTTTACAGGGACCCTAAAACCTTAAAGCCTGTTGAATACTATATCAAGTTGCCTTCAGACGTAAGTGAAAGGGATATCTTATTATTGGACCCAATGCTTGCTACAGGTGGCTCAGCTATAGATGCCATAGATTCCTTAAAGAAGAGGGGAGTAAAATCTATAAGACTTATAAACTTAATAGCTGCACCAGAAGGGGTTGAAGCTGTTCACAAGGCCCACCCAGACGTTGATATCTACATCGCTGCCTTAGATAGGGAATTAAATGATCATGCCTATATACTTCCTGGTCTAGGAGATGCTGGAGACAGGCTATTTGGTACAAAATAGGGAAAAAACAAATAAAAATTAATAATAGGGGGTATAAAAATGTTTGATAACTTGGATTTTATGCTTGAACATAAGAGCATAAGGGTTTGGAAAAAAGACGCTATAGATGAAGACTTGATGAAAAAGTTATTTGAAATTGCCAATAGGACTTCTACTTCAAATGGCATGCAAAATGCCTCTATAATAAGGGTTAAGGACCCTTCAAAAAGAAAGGAACTAGCAGAAGTTGCCGGACAAAAATACCTACAAGATTGTCCAGAACTATTGGTATTCATCGCTGACTGCTATAGAAATGTAAAGATAATGGAAGAAAAAAATAGCCAAGAAATTTTTGCAAATGATGGTGACAGGTTCTTTCAAGCTTGGACAGATGCCTCACTAATGGCTCAAAATGTAGCTTGTGCAGCTGAACTAAGCGGCCTAGGTGTCGTATTCTTTGGTTCCATCTTAAATGATGCAAGAAAGACCATAGAAATCCTAAATCTTCCAGAAAACACCTTCCCTGTTGTAGGACTTGGCATAGGCTATCCAGACCAAGAACCACAATTAAAGCCAAGAATCCATATAGAAGACAAGTTATTTGTAGATGGATATGAAAAGAAAGACTCATATCTTGAAGCTTTTAAGTACTATGACAAGGAAATGCAAACCTACTACGACCTAAGAAATGCCCACAAGGCCCTTGATGCTTTTACGGACCAAGTAGTAGATAAAAACAACAAGAAAATAGCGAAAAGATCAGAAATCCTAGAAGAAATCAAAAAACAAGGATTCAAATTATAAAAATTAATGCCTTTCGAGATGAGCCTGGTTTAACCACCTGCTCCTCGAAAGGCATATTTTTTATTGAAGCCTTATGATATTATCAAATTCAAAGCCTTCTTCTTTTAATTTGTTTTCGCTTGTTAGGACTGCTAGGCTTGAGTCTTTTATAGCACTTTCAAGAAGGTATCTTAGTTCTTTAAAATCCTTCTCACTTATATTTATAGCTTCATTTACATAGTTTTCATAATCCTTGTAGTCTTTTCCTGCTAGGTAGAGTTCAAGGTCTCTTCTTCCCTTGCCTTTTTCTGTAAGAGCAGGGTCAAATCTTCCCACCGCCCCTATAATAAATGGCTTAAGGTCTTCTTCAGAAAGCTTTATGCCATCCATGAATTCTGGAATAGCCTTATAGGTATTGATAGTTTTTACAAGGTTTGGATCCCTATAGGAATAGGTAGAGAAGGCATCCCTGGTATTTATCGACATGCCGGCCCCATAGGCTCCAGACACAGCCCTTATTTGGGTGTAAAGGTAGGTGCTGGATAAGATGTTTGAAACTACTGTTGCAGACCCCTTGTAGTCATAGCCAAGTTTTTCAAGATCATTTCCATAAGAAACATAGGATACATCGGTTGATGCTATAAAGGCTTCCTTGATGGTCTTAGGTTCGAAGTCGTACTCTATTCTTTCATATTCTTTGGAATTCAGACTTGAAACAAAGCTATCAAGGGCATTTTCCATGTCATCCTTCTTACTAAAGTCAGAAGTAATATTAATTATTAGCCTATTTTTGTTAAAGGCTTTCTTGTAGACTTCTTCAAGCTTGTCTATCAATCTATCCAGGTCTTGGTCCTTGAAATTTTTATAGAATAGGTAGTAGTCGATACCATTTACCAGCTCCATATAGTTATTGGTAATAAACTTTGAAGCAAGGGCCCTATTCATCATTAGGACATGGCCATAATCCAAGAGATTCATTTCATATCTTGACTTGACCATGCTAATAAGCTCTTTAATCCTCTTTTTATTGTCAAACTTTGTGTTTAGTAGGATTTCCAAGAGGATTTCTAAGGCCGGGCCAGCATTATCGGAAAATGCCCTCGTAGATATGGTCAAGGTCCTATTCATTTGTTTTTTATCATCTACAAAGTGGTTGCCTAGGACAAAGGAGATTCCTGCAGTTTCAAGGTAGGTTTTTGTAAATAGGTCCTTGTAGTTATAGTTTTTAGTATCTAAAAGGCCTAAGAAGTCCGCTAGGACAGATAGGTAGACTATATCTTCTTTTCCTATGTGGTTTACGTCAAATACAAAGTTAAAATAGTCAATGCCAGCTGTTGCCAGGTCGTGTTTTAGAACTGTGTAGCCAGGTTTTTCTTCTACTTTTCTATCTATTGGCTCAAACTTAGTATTGATATCAGAAAGCTCTAAAACTGGGATAGTCTTTTTATCTTCGGGACTATCTTCCTTTTCTTGGAAGGCCTTCATGGTCTCTCTTTGCCTTATTAAGGCTTCTTTTTCTTCCTTGGAAAGCCTGTCCAGGTAAGAAGCAAGTTTTTCTTGGACTTCTTTATCCTTTTTCTCATTTAGCCCTAGCTCAGGCTTATGAACTACTACTAGCTTATGAGGATTGTCTATAAAATGCTCCTTGATATAGGCTTCAAAGATTCCATTTGTAAGGTTATCCTTGATATATTCAAGGCTTTCTTGGACATCAAGTCCATCGATAGGACTTAAGTCATAAAGCCAGGTATCAAAGGCCCTGTCAAGATATTCTATGCCCTTGGTAGGGTTGTCGCTTTTTTCCTTAAGGGAAAAGACAAGGACGTTAAGCATAGACCTTATTAAATCGTGGTCGATTCCGTCATTTACCAGGTCTAAAAGGACTTTTTCAACTGTATCTTCAAAAAGTTGAGTATCTTCTAGTCTGATGTTTTTTCCAATAATTGACCAAGTGATTTCCTTAGTAGCTGAAGAGGCGTTAAGGATGTCATCAACTAAATCAAGCTTGTTAATAGCCTCTTTTAATGGAGAGGACTCACTATTAATCAAGACTTGGCTGATTAGCCTATTCATCAACCTATCATAGGCCTTGTCGGAAGGTCCGGTTAAAATGCTATAGGAAATCATGTTGGACTTGTCATCAATTTCCTTGTCGGTTGAGAAATAGTCTACTTCGTGTTTCTTAGCAGGGAAGGGTTTTTGCCTTTCTAAATCGGAATTGATTTCTAGGTAGTCGTAATTTGAAAGATATTCCCTGTCTAGATAGTCTAAGTATTTTTCAAAATCAAGGTCCCCATATAGGAAGATATAGGAATTTGATGGATGGTAGTGGTTTTTATAGTAGGCTAGAAAGTCTTCATAGCTTAGGTTGGGTATTTCATAAGGGTCTCCACCGGAATTGTGGGCATAGATTGTATCAGGCAAAAGATGCTTGTATATTTGGCTATATACCTGGTCTTCAGCTGAGGACATAGCCCCTTTCATCTCGTTATAAACCACACCCTTATAGGTTAATTTGTCATCTTCAAGGTGGTATCTCCAGCCTTCTTGTAAGAAGATTTCTTTTTTCTCCAAGACCCTAGGATTGAAAACTGCATCTAGGTAAAGGTCCATAAGGTTTTCAAAGTCTTTTAGGTTTCTGGAAGCTACTGGATACAAGGTCTTGTCTGAAAAAGTCATGGCATTTAGGAAAGTTTGTAGGGAACTTTTTACCATATCCATAAAGGGTTCCTTGGTCCTATACTTCTTCGACCCATTTAGGACTGAGTGCTCCAATATATGGCAGACCCCAGTTGAATCTTTAGGCGGGGTCCTAAAGCCTATAGAAAAAAGCCTGTTGTCGTCTGAATTTTTCATCACCAAGACCCTGGCCTTGGTCTTTTCATGTTCAAAGACATAGGCATGGGCCTGTTCTTCATTTAAATATTTATCTTCAATTAAAATATATTTATCAATTTTCTTCATATTTCCTCCTTTTTTAGGTTCGTTGAAACCATTATAACATTAATTTTTACTAAAATTTAATAATTTAGACAGTTTAATTTCTGATATAATGTATACAATAATATATGATAGGAGATGCCTATGAAAGATTTGGAAAAAAAGATAAGGACTTTAAACTTAAGTGATGAATCAAGTCATATGATTGAAGAATACGGCCTTATCCCTCTAGTAGAAGTACCTGAGGTTCATGGCGACAGGATTAATATAGACGAAAATTCTGATAAGCTTCATAAGGATAAAAAGTTTGTTCCAGAAACAGAGCATACCCTTAGGAGCAGGATGGTTCTTGTTCCAGAGGCTATATATAAGTGCAGTGGAATAAAGATCTTAGGAAAGAGAATAAAATCCCTATTATTTACTACAGATGTCTCAATAATCTGTAATTCCAATGCTAATGCCGTTATGGCTGTATACCCATTCACACCTCAACTATCAATTACGAAGGCTATCTTGGACTGTTCTTCAGTCCCGGTTTTTGTGGGAGTTGGGGGAGGCCAAACTACTGGAATTAGGTCTCAAGCGATAGCCCTTCAAGCGGAATTGATGGGGGCCCATGGGGTAGTTGTAAATGCTCCCATGGCTAGTGATATGGTGGAAAAGCTGGCTAGCACTTTGGATATACCTGTCGTAGTGACTGTAGGATCAGAAGATGATGACTACTTGGGAAAAATAAAGGCCGGAGCTCAAATACTAAATGTTTCAGGAGGACCAAAGACAGCAGAAATCGTAAGGACTATAAGGTCGAAAATTGGATACGAATTTCCGATTATAGCCACAGGCGGACCAAATGAAAAGAGTATCTTGGAAACTATAGAGGCTGGAGCCAATGCTATAACCTATACTCCACCTTCAAGTGCAGAAATTTTTGCAGATATTATGGTCGATTATAGAAAAGATAAAAAAGATTGATTTTTAGACCATAAGCTGGTATACTAATTCAGTAATTCTCTACTCTGTTAAAAAGCAGGGTTATATCCAAAGGGAGGTGAAAGTATGAACAATTACGAAATGGTTGTAGTTTTCAAGCCTAATTTAGAAGAAGAAACTAGGAAACAAGCTCTTGAAAGACTATATGACGCAATCAATTCTAACGGTAAGGTTGGAGAAGTTGATGATTGGGGACAAAGAAAGTTAGCCTATGAAATCAACTACATCAAAGAAGGTCATTACTATATAGTAAACTTCGAATCAGATCCATCAATCGTTAAAGAAGTTGAAAGAAGGTCACAAATCCAAGATTCAATCATTAGATACATGGTAATAAGGAAAGAGTCCTAATTTAAGGAGGATTTTTATGAACAATGTTATTTTGATGGGAAGATTGACTAGAGATCCAGAATTACGTTACTTACAAGGTGGTTCTGGTGGTGCGGTAACTAGGTTTACTATAGCGGTAGACAAGGGGTTATCAAGAGAAAAAAGACAAGAGATGGAATCTAGGAATCAAGCTACAGCTGATTTCATAAATATTGTCGTTTGGGGTAAGTTAGCAGAAAATTGTGCTAAGTTTACACAAAAAGGAAAGAGAGTTCTTGTAACTGGTAGGATCCAAACAGGATTTTACGATGACAAGGACGGTAAAAGAGTTTATACCACAGACGTTGTAGCCAATGGTGTTGAGTTCATAGATTGGAAGGATGGTAATTCATCATTCTCACAAGGACCTTCAAACTATGCTAATTCGCAAAATCTTTCTTCATCAGATAATCAAGCAGGCTTTAACAGCCAAAACGATTTTAATGATGAGTTTGAATTCGGTGCAGATTTCGATCCTACAAATGACGATGGAAGGATTCCTTTTTAAGCTAAATAAGGAGGAAAAATGCAAGCAAGAAGATTTAGACCAAGAAAAAAGGTTTGTGCTTTTTGTAAAGACAAAAATAGAAAAATCGACTATAAAGACGTTGAATCTATGAAGTCTTTTATTAACGAAAGAGGTAAAATACTTCCAAGAAGAGCTACAGGTACATGTGCAGCTCACCAAAGACAAGTAACTCTTAACGTTAAAAGAGCAAGACAAGTAGCATTATTACCATATCAAGTAGACTAGTAATAATACATCAATCAAATATCTAGGAAAGTTTAG
>CAYFNZ010000001.1:38574-42978 GCA_964344625.1 uncultured Peptoniphilaceae bacterium
GTATAAATATAAGCTTATTTTACATATTGAAATTGACAAATATATGTTCATAAGCTAATATAAATGTATAACAATAACGGAGGGTAGAAAGTATGAAAAATTTAAAGAAACTTATATACTTGTTATTAGTGTTGGCTTTAGTTCTTTCTTTAGCTGCATTTGGAGATTTTGGTAAAAAAGAAGACGACAAAGAAGCTCCTATGACTGAAGAAAATACTGACAAGAAGCCTGAAGATAACAAGGAAGAAGGCAAAGAAGCTATGGAAGGCGCAATCGCTAAGATTGGTCTAGGTTCAGTAACATCTTTAGAAAAGTCAAAAGAATTAAAAGATGACAAGGGAACAGCTCAAGCTGATACAACTGTAGTAGCAGTAGCTGTTGATGCTGAAGGCAAAATCGTTGATGTTAAAATCGACGTAGCTCAAAGCAAGGCTCCGGTAAAAGATGACGGAACTCTAGGATTTGAAACTACTGACGTATTAAAGACTAAGAGAGAACTTGGTGATGAATACGGCATGAGAAAAGCTTCTGGCATTCAAAAAGAATGGTTTGAACAAGCTGATGCACTTCAAGAAGCTTGGAAGGGTATGACAATCGAAGAAGCTCTTAACATGAAGAAAGATGCTGAAAAAGATACTTTAACTGATTTAGCTTCATCTGTAACTGTTAAGGTTTCAGTTTACCAAAACGCTCTTAAAGCAGCTTCTGAAAACTTAATCGATGCTAAGGGTGCTGAAAAACTAGGTCTTGGTGTTTACACTGTATTTGGTCACGCAACAGCTCCAGCAAAAGATGACAAGGGTGCAAAGGTTCAATTCGAAACTAACATGACAGCTATCGCTACTGATAAAGACGGCAAGGTAGTTGCATCACTTTACGACATAGCTCAAAACTCTGTAGGATTTGAAAAAGATGGTAAATTAGCTGCTGACTTCAAACCAGAAGGAATTACTAAGAAACAATTTGGCGATGAATACGGAATGAAGAAAGCTTCAAAGATAGGTAAAGAATGGTTCGAACAAGCACAAGCTTGGGAAGAATACCTAGTAGGAAAAACTCTAGATGACGTAAAAGCTATCAAATTAGAAGATGGCAAGGCTACAGATGCAGACCTAGTATCATCTGTAACAATCGGTATAAGCGATTTCCAAACAACAGTTACTAGAGCTTTAGAAAATATTAAATAATTAAATAATCAATTTAAGTAGAGTGCCATTTTTGGCACTCTATTTTTGGATTTAAAATAAAGATAATTTATGCTAAAAAAATCTGTCTTAAAATTTATTTCATACAAGACCTGAGAAAGATCATCTAATTCAAGATTTTTTGGTGATTTGTAAGACCTGTTAATATGTAAAATTAGCTATACTATGGTAAAATATATTTATCAGTAAAATTTTGGGGTGAAAAATGAGTCAAGCTTTATATAGAAAGTATAGGCCGAAAACTTTTGATGAAGTCTACGGTCAGACCAATATTGTAAATATATTAAAAAATCAAATACAGAATAATAAGATTTCGCATGCTTACTTGTTTTCAGGAACTAGGGGTACTGGCAAGACTTCCTGTGCGAAGATTTTTTCAAGGGCTGTTAATTGTTTAAATCCTAAGGATGGCAACCCTTGTAATGAGTGTGCAAATTGTAAGGCTATCTTAGATGAGTCAAGTATGGATGTCATTGAAATGGATGCGGCATCTAATAGAAGGATAGATGATATAAGGCAATTAAGAGATACGGTAATTTACCCCCCGACTGATTTAAAATATAAGGTATATATAATAGATGAAGCCCACATGATTACAAATGAAGGTTTTAATGCTCTTTTAAAAATTATGGAAGAGCCTCCAAAGCACCTTATATTTATTTTGGCTACGACAGAGGTAGACAAGATTCCGGATACCATTTTATCCAGGACACAAAGGTTTGAGTTTAAAAAGATTGAAGATCAGGTTATTGAGGATAGGATAAAAGATATCCTTGATAAAGAGTCTATAAATATGGATCAAGATGCCATAAATGCGATTTCAAATATTGGCAAGGGGTCCATGAGGGATGCCTTATCCACCCTAGATCAAGTCATTTCTATGAATAAGGATGAGTTTAAGCTTGAAGATATAAATGATATCTTGGGCATAGTCGGAACAAATGTTAAATTGGGTATTTATAGGGCTGTGGTAGATGGAGATGTTGAAAGCTTGATTGGCCTTTTGGACAAGGAGTTAGAAAAGGGCAAGGATTCCCATAACATAATTAAGGAAATGATAGCCTTTATAGAAAGCCTTTTGGACTATAAGATAGGCCAACTTAAAAATGATTTAGGCCCTGATGTCCATAAGCTAGTTGACTCTCTATCTTTGGAATATATTATAAATTCTTTAGACATACTAATAGAGTATGAGTTAAAGATTAGAAAATCTGACAACAGGAATTTACTCCTTAAAATGTCTATGATTAGGCTGGTTGATAATACACCTAGGGATGTCCTATTGGCTAGGATTAAGGCCCTAGAAGAGAGAATTTCAAGGCTGGAACAGGGGGATTTGACAAGGCCGATTCAAAAGCCTCAAGGAATTAAAAAGTCAGACTCAAAGCCGGTTTCCTTAGCTGATGGCAACCCATTTGATAAGTTAAAACAAGAAGTTGACAAAAAGGAAGAAGAGGAAAAGCTCGATAATAAGGATGAGCTAAAGCTTGCAAAGGAAGCAAAAAGGCAGACAGAAGAGCTAGAGCAAAAAGTACCTGAAAAAGTACCTGAAGAAGATAAGCAAGAGGCTGTCGAAAGAGCGATTAGAAAGTATGTATTAAACAAGTTTCCTTCATCTAAAAACCTTTATGACCATGTCCTTTCCTATTCATTTAGGAAAGACCAGCTTATTTATGAAGTTGATGAAACGGGCTATCAGTTTTCAAAGGTCATGAAAAACCTATTTATTCAGACCCAGGAAGCATTTTTTAGGCAAACAAAAATCAAGGTCATAATAAAATTTGAATTGAAGCCTAGTAAGTATGAAAAGGCTGAAAAAGAAGATGATGGCAAACTTGATAAAATAAAAGAATTTTTTGGAAAAGATAATATAGAAATTATTGAATAGGAGGATATTATGGCAAGAAGAGGAAATCCGTTTGCTGGCGGAAATATGAACAATATGATGAAGCAAATGCAACAAATGCAAAAAAAGATTGAGGAAGCTCAAAGACAAATAGAAGAAACTGAAGTTACAGCTACTGCTGGTGGTGGAGTTGTAGAGGTTAAGGCTAATGGTAAGAAAGAGATAATTTCAATAAAAATAGATCCAGAAGCAGTAGATCCAGAAGACGTAGAAATGCTAGAAGATATGGTTATGGCTGGCGTTAACGAAGCTTTGAGGATGGCTGATAAGATCAGTGAAGAAAAAATGGGTGGAATTACAGGTGGCCTAAACATACCAGGCTTATAAAAAAGGAGGCGGCATGTATTCTTATCCAGAGTCTCTTGAAATGCTCATAGAGGAGTTAAGAAAACTTCCGTCTATAGGTAGGAAATCTGCCCAAAGAATGGCTCTTCATATCGTGGGCATGAAAGATGATAAAATTGACAATTTAATACAAGCTTTAGATAAGGTAAAGACAGATATCCATCCTTGTAAGATTTGTGGGAATCTGACAGAGGATGAAATTTGTCCTATATGTATAAGCGATAGAAGGGATAGGTCAATTCTATGCGTTGTTGAAGATGTTACCAACTTAATCACGATAGAAAAAAGTGAATCTTTTAATGGCTTATACCATGTGCTTTCAGGACTTATAAGTCCAAGTGGTTCAGTGATGCCCGATGATATAGGGGTTGATAAATTCTTAGACAGGCTTAGGGATGGCAAGATAAAGGAAATCATATTTGCGATTTCACCAACTGTAGAAGGGGAAACAACCATGTTATTCTTAAGTGAATTAATAAAGGACTTAGACATAAAGGTTACTAGGATAGCAAGCGGTATACCTGTTGGGGGCAATCTTGAATACTATGATGACTTGACCCTTTCAAAGGCTCTTAAAGAGAGAATAGACCTAAGAAGGTTTTGATAAATTTCATGAGAACCTTAATTTTTAGTAGAAGCCTATAACCCTGTTAGGGTTAGGATTGACTATTTTGAAACAATCTCTAAAAATATATAGTAAGAGAAAGAATTAAGGGGGAATTTATTAAAACAAGTAAAAAAATCTTAGTTGTATTACTAGCTCTAGTAATGATTCTATCTCTGGCTGCCTGCGGTGGCAAAACAAATGACAATGCCGGAGACAACAAGCCTGCAACTGAAGGTGAAAAAGATGCAGGAAAAGAACCTGAAAAGAAACCAGAAGAAAATGAAGCTTCTGAAAAAGAAGTAGTTCTAAGAAGAGCATACTATGCAGCTCATGGAGAAAAA
>CAYFNZ010000001.1:43078-66026 GCA_964344625.1 uncultured Peptoniphilaceae bacterium
AGCTGCAAAGGCAGTAAAATAAGTAAATAAAATAAATCCCACCATTAACTGGTGGGTTTTTTTAAGTTGAGGTAATGATGAAAAAGACAATAAAAGTATCGCTACTATTAGTTTTTGTGCTAATCTTGGGAGCTTGTTCAAAAAAGCTTGAGGCACGTGACAAAATATTTTATGAAACATTTGATACAAGTATAAGGTATCTATCATATACAGCTAGTGAAAAAGAATTTGAAGAAGAATACCAGTTGGTTTATGATGAATTTAATAGGTTAAATAAGCTATATGACAACTTTAACACCTATAAGGGCTTAACAAATGTTAAGAGCCTTAATGAAAATGCTGGCAAGGGTCCAATAAAAGTTGAAGATGACCTATTTAACTTGATAAAGTTTTCTATAGACAATTACGAAAAGACTAATGGAAAGCTTAATATAGCTATGGGAAGTGTGATAAAATTATGGACAGATGCAAGAAATCACAACATGGACCAAGGTCTTGATATAGAAAACAACCACAATGAAATCCCAGAAGAAGACAAGATTATTCCATCTGACAGTCAGCTAAAGCAGGCTGGTGAGCATATGGATATCAAAAATATAGTTTTAGATGAGACTAATAAAACAGTTGAAATAAAAGACCCTGACATGCTAATAGACCTTGGGGCTGTTGCCAAGGGATATGCTACAGAACTTGTAGCCCAAAAGCTTGAAGAAAAAGGAGTTAAGCATGCTTCTATCAATGCTGGAGGCAATGTAAGAACCATAGGAAGCCCTGGTGATGGGAGAAAAAATTGGGGCATAGGCATACAAAATCCTGACCTAAAGAGCCAAGATAACCTAGAAGTCCTATTTATCGGTGAAACATCAGTAGTTACTTCAGGCGACTACCAAAGGTATTTCACCAAAGATGGGGTAAAATACCACCACATAATAGACCCGGATACCCTTAAGCCGAATGGAGAATTCAGCTCGGTGACAATAGTCACAAGGGATTCTGGACTTGCCGATTACCTATCGACTGTAATTTTCCTATCTTCTAAGGAAGAGGCCGAAAAGATAATCAGTAATTATGAAGATGTAAAAGTTTTATGGTACTCAAATAAAGATGGCAAGTCATTTACAAAAGACTTGGCCCAATTTATGAAATCAGAAGGAGCCGTTTCAGGCAAGTAATTATTGGAGGATTTATGGGAAGACAAGTTTTTAAAGCTGGAAGCCTAATTGGAAAAGATGGTGTTTATAAAGACAAATTTATGGTGGTTGAAGACGGAATCATCAAGGAATTCTTAGATGAATTTGAGGGTGATTTTGTAGACTTCTCTTCTAATATAGTGGCACCTGGTCTGGTTGATACCCACATACATGGCTACAAGGACTGTGATGTGATGGACGCTGTGCCAGGACAATTAAATACAATTTCTAAGGGGCTTTTAGAGATGGGGGTTACATCATTTATACCTACTACCCTTACATCATCAGTTGACCAATTAAATAAGGTCTGCCAACTTATAGGTGAAGAATATGAGGGTGTAGAAGGAGCCAAGGTCAGAGGGATTTTCCTTGAAGGACCATACTTTACTCAAAAGTACAAGGGGGCTCAAAATGAAATCTATATGAAGGACCCATCTATTGAAGAGCTGAAAAAATGGAAAGACTTGTCAAAGGGCTTGGTAAATAAGATTGCTATTGCACCTGAAAGAGATGGGGTTGAAGAATTTATCAAAGAGGCGAAAAAAATTGGAGTCCACGTAGCCTTGGGTCATTCCGATGCAAGTTATGACCAAGCTATGAAGGCTGTAGGTGCTGGAGCTAGCATCTTCGTTCACGTCTACAATGCCATGAGGGGTCTACACCACAGGGAACCTGGTATGGTAGGGGCAGCCTTTAATTCTGATACCTATGGCGAGTTGATAGCTGATGGCCACCATGTACATCCGATTTCAGCTAAAATCCTTATGGACCAAAAGGGAAGAGATAAAATCTGCCTAATTACAGACTGTATGAGGGCTGGTGGTATGCCAGAAGGAGACTACTTCCTAGGTGAACTTCCAGTTTATGTAAAGGATGGAACAGCAAGATTAAAAGATGGCGACAACCTAGCAGGATCAATCCTCGACCTAAAAGACGGGGTAAAAAATGTAGTGAATTGGGAAATAGCCCAATTAAAAGAAGCTATAGATATGGCTTCATTAATTCCTGCAAGGTCACTAGGAATAGACGACAAGTGCGGCAGTCTTGAAGTTGGAAGACCTGCAGACTTTATAGTTCTTGATGAAAAGTTAGACCTTCAAAAGACCTACCTAGACGGCAGATGCCTTTATGAAAAATAATAATTAGAAAAAGCCAGTAGCTACTTAAGCGTAGTATACTGGCTTTTTGTCTTTAATACTTAATTACCATGAACCTTTTCTATGTTTGGTGTAATTATGTTGCTCTTTAGAAACTTGTAATTCTTCTCCTTTATAACGTAGTTTTTATCGAACTCATGAGCTAGGAAGTTAAACCTTTTAAGGATATTACTTCTAGGAATTAAGCCCTTTAATCTACCTTGCTTGTCTATAACGCACAAAAAGTTGTAGTTGATAAGTGCCCTTATTACCTCTTCAAGGTCAAAGTCCTCGTCAACTGTGTAATAGTGGGTATCGACTGCATCTATTATTTTATACTTTTCTAGGACCTGAAAGCCTTGATTTATCTCCTGGCCAAGAAACTTAAAAATTTGACTGGTTGATATTAGACCCTTGAATTTATTATCGTAATCTAAAACTGGAATAGATGTAAAAGTCGTGTTATTTAGTAGCATTATAGCGTGCAAAAGAGTATTGTCTGCAAATACGATTGAGACATTATCTATCGGAGTGACAATTGATTTTTTATCTTCAAGTAGAATGTTTTTAATTGTGTTATTTATCATTTTAGCCCCCTCATAATTTATTATACCCACTTGTGAAAGCCTTTTCAAACTTATACAAAGATTAATTACTGAATTCATATTCATGTAAAATGCATAGGCTGCCCTATTTTTCAATCAAAATGCTTAGATAGCTTGATTTAAAAGTTTAATTTTGTTAATATATAGTATATATTAGCACTTAAAGGAGAAGAGTGCTAACAAATACTAGCTAGGCTAGATAAAAATAGATGCGGAGGGAAATTATGAAAAAGCAATTTGAAACAGAGTCCAAAAAAATCCTAGACCTTATGATTCATTCTATTTACACTAACAAGGAAATATTTTTAAGAGAGTTGATATCAAATGCGTCTGATGCTATCGACAAAAGAGTTTTCAGTATGTTGGAAGATAAGGATGAAAGCTTCAACAGGGATGACTTATTTATAGAAATCAAGCTAAATCCGGAAGAAAGATACCTTGAAATCCAAGATTCAGGAATTGGTATGTCAAAAGAAGACCTAGAAAATAACCTTGGAATCATTGCTAAAAGTGGGTCTTTAGACTTTAAGGAAAATAATAAAAATGACGAAATTTCTATAATTGGCCAATTTGGGGTTGGTTTTTATTCAGCCTTTATGGTTGGAGATAGACTTGAAGTTACAAGTAAGAAATTAAATGACAAGGCCTACAGGTGGACTAGCCAAGGAACAGATGGTTACGAAATTGAAGAGCTAGGTCCAGATGCGGATAGAAAAGAAGTGGGAACCAGTGTAAGAGTATACCTAAAGGAAGATACTGAAGATGAAAAATACTCCCTATACACTGACCAATACTATATACAAGAATTAGTGGAAAAGTATTCAAACTATATCAAGTATCCGATAAAGCTTAATATGAAAAAAACCAGGGCTAAGTCTGATGATCCAGAAGACCATGAAATAGAAGAATACTATGAAATGACGACACTTAACTCCATGGTTCCAATTTGGAAAAAGGACAAACAAAGCTTAAAGGATGAAGACTATATAAACTTTTACAGGGAACAAAGATATGGTTTTGACCAACCTCTAGCTTGGATCCACCTTAATGCCGAAGGGCTTATAAACTATAGGGCCATCCTATTCATTCCATCAAAGCCAAGCTTTAATTACTATACAAAGGACTTTAAAAAGGGCCTTCAACTTTATTCAAATGGCGTAATGATTATGGAATCAAATGAAGACCTTATTCCAGATTATTTAGCCTTTGTAAAAGGTGTGGTTGATTCAGAAGACCTATCCTTAAACATTTCAAGGGAAATCCTGCAACAGGATAGAAGACTTATGTCAATTGCTAAGAATATAGAAAGAAAGATTCTTGCTGAATTAAGGACCCTACTTAAGGATGATAGGAAGAAGTATGAAGAGTTTTTTGAAAGCTTTGGCATGAGTTTGAAGGCTGGAATTTACTCATCATTTGGTCAAAAAAAGGAATTGACTGACCTCTTACTATTTGCAAGCTCAAAGTCAGAAGAAAAAATTACCCTAGATGAATACGTGGATAGGAAAAAAGAAGACCAAGATAAGATTTTCTATGCTAGTGGTAAGGACTACAAGGCTATAGACAAGAACCCTGCCTTAAATAAGCTTAAAAAAGATGGCTTTGAAATTCTATACCTAACTGATGAAATAGACGAATTTGTAATCAAATTACTCCTAAATTATAAGGATATGGAATTTGTATCTGCTATAGACTATACTGATTCAGAAGCCAGCGAAGAAAGCTTGGATGAAGCTGAAAAAACTAATAGGAAGTCACTTTTTGAAAAGATGAAGGAATTTTTGCCAGAAGATGTAGTTGAGGTTAAGGAAAGTAATAGGCTTGATGATGATGCGTCAGTATTGAGCTCAAGGGGGGAATTTTCAATAGAAATGGAAAGGGCCCTATCCCTTCAACCGGATGCTCCTGATATGAAGGCTGACAAGGTTTTGGAAATCAACCCAAAACACAAGGTGTTTGATGAATTAATGCAAGCTCTTTCTAAGAATGACCAAGAAAGACTTGAGTTAATTACCAAGGTTCTTTACGACCAATCTAGGTTAATTGCTGGGCTACAAATAGATGATGTAGTAGAATATACCAAGATGGTAAATAAACTAATATAGTTTAGAAAAATATAAAAAATCAATTAAGCGTTGCAGAATATAAGGTGACCCCAAAAAGTTGGACCTAAAACCAACTTGGAGGAGGTCAGTTCAATATGATAAATTCTGTGACGCTTTTTTTCTTTTGTGGAAAAAAGACCCAAAGAAATATATAATATGAATATACAAGGAGGAATTATGAAAGGAAAGTTCATAGTTTTTGAAGGGTCAGACGGGTCCGGAAAGACTACTATATTAAATAATGTAAAGAAATTCTTAGATGATAATAATTATGATTATGTCATGACCAGGGAGCCTGGGGGCACAAAGATTTCTGAATCCATAAGAGAAAACTTGCTTTCAAATGACAACGAGGCAATGTCTTTTAGGACTGAGGCTTTGTTGTTTGCGGCCGCAAGAGCTCAGCATGTTGATGAGGTTATTAGGCCAAACCTCCAAAAAGGAAGATTAGTCATTAGCGATAGATTTGTTATGAGTTCTCTAGCTTATCAGGCTTATGGAAGGCAGTTGGGGTATGATAGGGTAAAGGCTATTAATGACTTTGCTATCGATGGGGTGATTCCAGACTATACTATATTTTTTAATGTAGACCCTATAACTGTATTAAATAGGAAAAAGAAGAGCGTAGAGGCGGATAGGCTAGAAAGTGAAGATGACTCCTATCACGAAAGGGTTTATGAAGGCTATCAAAAACTAATAAAGATGGAGGATGATAGGCTTATAATTATAGATGCATCAAAGTCCATAGAGGAAGTAACTAGGGATACTATAGGAAAATTATTAGAAATCATAGGAGGTTAGATAAGATGAAACTTTTACTAATTGTAGTGCAAGATACAGACGTTAACATATTGATGGATGAATTGATAGACAAGGACTTTAGGGTTACAAAGCTATCAAGTACAGGCGGTTTCTTAAAAAGCGGCAATACCACAATCTTTATGGGGGTAGAAGACGATAGGCTTGATGAATGTATAAGCATCATAGAAACTAATTGCAAGAGAAGAAAAACAACTACAGCTATGATGAATACAAGCATGCAAGGGGCTATGTTCCAAACATTCCCAGTTGAAATTGAAGTAGGTGGAGCCACAGTATTTATTCTTAATGTAGATCAATTCTTAAAGATCTAATTATGAATAGCTTATTAAAAGCTCAGGTTGAAAACGGCAACATTTTCCATGCATATATATTTGAAGGTCAGATTGAAGATGCAAGGGCCATGTACACCGATTTTATAGAGCTTATCTTTCAAGCTGATGACAATAGGAATAAGGAGCTGGGCCTGGATAGGTTTTTTGACCTTGAAATTATTAGACCTGAAAATAAGGTGATAAATATTGATAGCATCAGGGAGATGAAAAAGAAGGTTTATGAAATCCCCTTGGAATCAAAGTATAAGGTCTTTGTTATTGAAGAGGCTGATTGTATGAGGGTTGAGGCTCAAAATGCCCTTCTAAAGACTTTGGAGGAATCACCTGATTATTGTATAATAATATTGACTACAGACAATAGGAATAAACTCTATGATACGATTATTTCTAGGTGCCAGATCATATCTAATTATGTGGAGGCGGAAAGTGATTTAGGTCAAGATGATGTGGATTTATTAATTGATATTTTTCATAAAGCCTATAAGAAGGAGTACTACTCTGTGATTAGTAGCAAGGCTTTTTTTGAGAAATATGGGGATAGGAAGAAGTCCATCATCAATCAATCCATTTCATTTTTCTATGATTTAATCTTATTTAGGTTTGGTCAGAAAAAGGATATATCTACTAGGTATGAAAGAAGGCTTTCTGATTTTGATAACCTGTCTGTGGCTAAGCTTGAAGACTTGATTTTGAAGCTTGAAAAAATAAACGAGTTGACAAAGGTTAACATTAATTTTCAATTAGCGATGGAAGATTTCTTGTTTACCTTGATGGAGGAATAGATGGTAGAAGTTGTTGGAATTAGGTTTAAGAAGGTGGGTAAGATTTATTATTTTTTACCTACGGGCTTCGACTTAAAATTAGGTGATGAGGTAATAGTTGAAACTATCAGGGGGATAGAGTTTGGCCAGGTCGTAATTTTGCATAGGATAATCGATGAGAAAACTCTTTCTTCTGAATTAAAGCCGATTATCAGGATTGCTGATGAGCTTGATAAGAAGATTCACCAAGAAAATATTGATAGGGCCAAGGATGCCCTAGACATTTGTGAGATAAAGATTAAGGACCACAACCTAGACATGAAGTTGGTCGATTGCGAATATACCTTTGACGGTCATAAGCTTATATTTTATTTTATAGCTGATGGAAGGGTAGACTTTAGGGACTTAGTAAAGGATTTAGCTCAGATATTTAAGACTAGGATTGAGCTTAGACAGGTAGGCGTAAGGGACAAGGCTAAATTGATTAGCGGCCTGGGCCAATGCGGTCAGCAGACTTGTTGTAGTAGGCATTTGACAGAGTTTCAGCCAGTTTCTATTAAGATGGCCAAGGACCAAGGCCTATCATTAAACCCTACTAAGATATCAGGGGTTTGCGGTAGACTTATGTGCTGCTTAAAGTACGAAGAAGAGGTCTATGAAAGCCATGCCAAGGAGCTTCCAAGGGTTGGGACTAATGTCCTTACAGAAGATGGACCTGGAAGGGTTTGTGAGCAAATGATTCTGGAAAAAAAGCTTAAGGTTAAGATAGAGGGCCAAGAAGGGGAAATCTTAAAAGTTTATAAATTAGAAGAAGTTGACCTAGTCTAGCCAGGTAATGCCTGGGTAGACTAGGCTAACTAAATATTTAACATTGTTAATAAATTTTTTAAAATCCCGTAAATAGACCTTATATAAAAGTTATAAAATTTAAAAATTCTAATAATGTGTTACAATATAAATATAAAGAAATAAGGAGGTAAATTATGGCATACGTAATTAAAGATAGCTGTATAGCATGTGGAACTTGCTTACCTGAATGTCCAGTTGAAGCTATTTCTGAAGGAGATATCTATGTAATAGATCCTGATACTTGCATCGATTGTGGTACATGTGCAGCAGTTTGTCCTACAGAATCAATTGATCCAGAATAAGAACATTACATAAGAAGGAGCCTTGAAGGCTCCTTATTTTTTTGCCTTCTTTATTTGATATAATAAGAGAGAATAAATTTTTAGGAGTAGATATATGATTTATATTATAGGAACACCTATAGGAAATCTTAGAGATATAAGTTTAAGGGCCCTGGATGCCTTGAGAGAATCGGATATAATTTGTTGTGAGGATACTAGAAATACTAGTGTCTTATTAAACCACTATGACATAAAAAAAAGGCTGGTTTCATTTCATGAACACAATGAACAGATGAGGTCTCAAGAGGTTATTGAGTGGGCTAGACAGGGGAAAATCATCAGCCTTGTATCAGATGCGGGTATGCCAGGTATTTCTGATCCGGGTTCTAAGTTGATTCCTCTTTTGGTTGAAGAGTGCATAGAATACACTGTGATACCGGGACCGTCAGCCTTTACCACTGCCTTGGTATATTCGGGCTTTAATAGTGAGTCTTTTAAGTTTATGGGCTTTTTATCTACCAAGAATAAGGAGAGAAAAATCCAATTAGACAAGATTAAAAATGAGAAAGATACTATTATTTTGTATGAAGCCCCTCATAAGTTGGATAAGACTATGGAAGATTTGATTGAGATAATACCAGATAGGAAGATTTCCATAGTTAGGGAGCTTACCAAGATATATGAAGAGCATGTAGACTTTACCATCAAGGATTATAAAAATCAGGACTTTGTAAAAAAGGGCGAGATGGTTTTGGTTATAGATAAGGATTCTAGCCAAGAAGTTCTAGATGAAGATGAGATAGAAAAGATTCTATTAGACCTTATAGATAAGGGGTATAGAAAGAGTCAAGCGGCCGCCATAGTGGCTAAAGATTACGGTTTAAAGAAAAATTGGGTATATGATATAACAAAAAGAATATAGGTATAAAAAGATTAAATTAGATTTTTTTGTTATAATATAATAAGTAAATTAAATTTAAAATATAAAGGATGAATTATGAAATATTTTGGAACTGACGGATTCAGAGGTAGGGCTAATGAAGATTTAAATGTTATTCACGCATTTAAAATCGGCAGGTTTTTAGGTAATTATTTTACTCAAGGACCTGACAAAAGAGCCAAGATAGTTATAGGTAAGGATACGAGAAGGTCAAGCTATATGTTTGAAAATGCCTTATCTGCAGGTATTACTTCAAGTGGTGGAGATGCCTACCTACTTCATGTAACTACAACTCCTTCCGTATCATATATAGTCAGAACAGAAGATTTTGACTGCGGTATCATGATTTCCGCAAGCCATAACCCTTATTATGACAACGGAATTAAGTTGATTAATAGTGATGGATATAAGATGGAAGAAAGCTTATTAGAAGAGCTTGAAGCCTATATAGATGAAAAAGAAGACCCTATACCATTTGCCAAGGATGTAAACATAGGAAGAACAGTTGACTATATCCTGGGAAGAAATAGGTATATTGCCTACCTTTCAACCCTGGTAAGAAAGTCATTTAAGGGGTATAAGGTCCTAATAGATGCTTCAAATGGGTCAGCATTTTCCATAGCGAAAAATGTTTATGACATACTTGGGGCTGATGTAACCTTAATCAATGACAAACCAGATGGATACAATATAAACTTAAATGCTGGATCTACGCACATTGAAAAACTAGTTGAAAAGATGAAGGAAGGGGACTATGATATCGGTTTTGCCTATGACGGGGATGCTGATAGGTGCCTATGCGTAGACGAAAAGGGGAATGTAGTTGATGGGGATGGCATAATTTTTGCCCTTGCTAAAAACTACAAAGAAGCTGGCATGCTTCTTGATAACACTGTTGTAGTTACTGTTATGAGCAACTTGGGCTTATTTAAGGCCTTAGAAAAAGAGGGAATCAAGGCTGTGATTACACCGGTAGGAGACAAGTTTGTTTCTGAAGAAATCCAAAAAAATGGGTATTCTATAGGTGGTGAACAATCAGGCCATATCATAATTTCAAAGTTTGCTAATACCGGGGATGGGGTTTTAACTTCATTGAAGGTGCTAGAAGCCATGATAGAAACAAAGACACCTCTTTCCCTATTAACCAAGGGCTTTAAGGTATATCCTCAACTATTAAAAAACGTTGTAGTTAAGGACAAGGCTGTTGTTTTAGACGACCAAGATATAAATGCTGAAATCGACAAGGTAACTGAAGAATTAGGGGACTTGGGCAGGATTCTAGTAAGACCTTCCGGCACAGAGCCTAAGATAAGAGTTATGGTTGAAGCGACAAGCGATGATCTATGTGAAGAATACGTAAATAGGGTAGTAGATTTAATTAAAGAAAAGGGATATGCAATATAAGTTTGATTTGGACAAGGGATCCGAATTAATAATAAAAAGACTAAATGACAGGTCATATAAAGCCTATGCAGTTGGCGGTTTTGTAAGGGATAGTCTTTTGAAGGTGAAGACCTCGGACATAGACATAACTACAGATGCCAGACCGCAAGAAGTCATGGATATATTTGCTGATTACAAATTGGTCGACATCGGGATTAAGTACGGAACCGTTGCCATCATCATAGATGCTTGCTCTTATGAAGTAACTACCTTTAGGTCAGATGGACTTTACTCCGATGGCAGAAGGCCTGACGAGGTTACTTTCTCTAAGGACTTAAGAGAGGACTTATCTAGGAGGGACTTTACGGTCAATGCCATGGCATACAACCCCAATGAAGGTCTCATAGACTTTTTCGGCGGCCAAGATGACTTGAGAAAAGGACAGATTAAAACCGTTGGAGATCCCAATAAGAGATTTGAAGAAGACTATCTCAGGATGCTAAGGGCCATAAGGTTTGCCTGCAAATTGGATATGGACCTAGATGGAGCCTTAGTTGAGGCTATAAAGATAAGGGCAGAAAACATAGTAAAGGTATCTTTTGAGAGAATAGGTCAAGAATTTAGTAAAATATTGATGACAGATAAGCCGGTTAAGGGCATTAATTTGCTATATGAGACAGGTTTACTAAAATATATTATAGAAGACCTTTATAAGACTAAGGGTTTTGACCAAGAGACCATCCATCATCAATATGACTTATTCGATCATAGTATGAGTGTTTTAAGTTTTGTGCCTAAGGATTTGGAGCTGAGGTTAGCGGCTATATTTCATGACCTTGGCAAGCTTTATACTAAATTTATAGGCCAAGATGGCCAGGCTCATTTCTACGGTCATGACAAGCAGTCAGCTTCCTTGGCTATGGACTATTTAAGAAGGCTAAAATTCGACAATAAGACCATAGACAATGTGGTTCACTTGATATCAAGGCACATGGAGTCTATGAATGTATATACCGAAAAGAGCGTTAAGAGGCTGATTAGAAAAATTGGCACAGATAATTGTAGAAAACTCTTTTATTTGCAAAAGGCGGATATTCTATCAACTAATAATCCTCAATTTGTAGATAATATTGAAAATGCTTTTGAAATCTTGGATAAGATTTTAAGAGATGATGAAGTCGTTTTTAGGAAGCAATTGGCCATTGACGGCAATGACATCATTGACCTTGGCTTTGAAGAAGGAAGGATTGTCGGACAAATTTTGGAAGAAATAACGGATTTAGTTGCTGATAAGAAGATAGCAAATGAAAAAGAGGCGATAGAAAAATATATTGCAGATAGGAGTTACAAAGATGGACAGACTAATAATATCAGATACATGTTTGGAGCTTAATGAAGAGCTAGAAAAAAAATTAAATATAAAATTAGTTCCCTTCCATTTAGATTTGGGAGATAAGACCTATGTAGATGAGAATTTAGATATAAGAAGTTTTATAAATGACATGCATGCCTATGCTGGTACTGCAAAATCAGCAGCCCCATCACCACAGGCATTTTACGAAAAGATGATAGGAGCAGATGAAGTTTTTATAATAACTATTTCATCAAAGCTTTCAACTGTTTATAACAGTGCAACCATAGCTAGGGACATGTTTTTAGATGAGTTTCCTGACAAAAAGGTCCACGTATTTGATTCTAAGTCAGCTGTAACAGGTCAAACCCTTATAGCTATAAAGATTCAAGAGATGATAGACCAAGACAAAAGCTTTGAAGATATTGTAGAAAGTGTTGAAGACTTCATTGGTCAGATGCAGACTTATTTTATACTAGAAAACCTTGATAACCTTATAAAAAATGGAAGGATGTCTAGGCTTGCAGGTAGGATTGCTTCTGCCTTGTCTATTAATCCTGTATGTAAGGGAAATGACGGTACAATCGAAGTAGTAAATAAGGCAAGGGGGATGAAGGCTGGCATAAACCGCCTAATAGATGAAATGCTTAAAGGCATAGATGATACAAGCTCAAGGACCCTGGTTATCAGCCACGTTCTTAAGCCTGAAAGAGCTGAAGAAATCAAGCAAAAGGCCCTTGAAAGAGCGACTTTTAAGGATGTGCAAATCGTTGGGGCCAAGGGACTTACTTCAGTTTATGCTAACGAAGGCGGGATTGTAGTAGCCCTATAGATATGAATTTAATAAAAAGGACAATTAAAAAACATTTATTACTGATACTATTTCTCTCCTTTGTTTTTGTAGTGGCCATCTTACCTAAAAAAGCAGGCAAGGCTTCAGATGATAAAGAGGCTATCAGGATAGAGAATCCTAGGCAGGTGGGAGAGGATAAAAATATATTAAAGGTCTCTGTAGACCAGGCTTACACATCTTTAAATCCCTTTTATGAAGCTAGCAAGGAACCCTCTTTGGTTACAAAGCTCCTTCATAGGTCCTTGATGAAAAAAGGAAGGGATGGAAGGCTGGAATCAGATCTTATTGAAAGCTACTGGTTGAAAAATGACGGCAAGGACCTTCATATCCTATTAAAAAAAGGTCAGAAGTTTAATGATGGTAGCGACATAAGCAGCCAAGATATTATAAACAATATAAAATTACTTTCTGATCCCTCATACAATGGGGTTAAGTCCTATTATGTAGAGGGAATCAAGGGGTATTTTCAATATAAGAAGAGGGGGGACCAGGAAGCCCTAAAGATAATCCAGGAAAATGACTACTACATGGTTGTGCAATTTTCAAATGCATCAAAGGATAACCTAAACCTCCTTACCATGCCCATAGTTCCAATAGCGGATGAGGAAATGGAATATGGGGACTTGTCTAGGATAAGTCAGAAAAAAATCCTGTCAGGAGCTGGAAATTATGAAGTTACAGACCGTGATGATTCCTGGATCCTTCTAAAGAGGGCATCAGATGACAAGGATATAATTGAAAAGATTTTTATAGGCTTTCACCCCTACTATGAAGCCAGGATGCTTTATCAAAGGGGGAGCATAGACATAATCTACAAGTACCAGGAAGACCAGGTAAGCAGGGATGATTTTAAGGAGAATGAAAAAGACTTCACCTACTTTATTGCAAATCAAGCCCCAAATTATATCAAGCTAGCTTTTAACTTAAGAGATGGTTTTTTTGCAGAAGACAATATGAGACTGGCCCTTAAAAACTCCATAGATTTTAGTAAGGTATTGAACCTTAAAGAAGATGAAAAGATTTCAAGTCCTATCTACAAGAATATGGCTTATTATGAAGACCCAAGTCAAGACAATGACCTGAGCTTGAAAGACCTTGCTTCAAAACTTGAAGATAAGAATGTAAGTTTGGCGATTTATGAGAATTTATCAGATATTATCGAAAGGGAAGAAGATTTAGTAAAGGCCTTTAAGGACCAGGGCCTAAATCTTAAAATAAGCCATATCGATGAAGATGAGTACTACCAGGTGATATCAGAGACCAACCCTTACGACATGTTAATCAGGCAGGACCAACTCTTTACAATACCAACGATTGAGAACCAAGAAATTTACAATGTTTGGGGAGATGTTTCAGACATGGACCTAAATGACACCTATAATTTCAGGGTGCTAGAAATGATTCAGGGTATCTTCGGTTATGATAACTACGAGTTCGCCCTAGAAAAGTGGCAAAATTGGTATCATAAAAGGCTTCCATATATGGCAATCAAGGGACAGAGTCAGATTTCAGTTATAAATACTAGGATAAAGGGCCTATATATGAATGAATTTGTGGGCCTAGAGAACGAAGACAACTTGCGATTAATAAATAATTTGTTAAAATAATTAAATATGTTATAATAAATAAGTTAATTACACACTTTTATAGGAGGAGAAATGAGTATAAAATTAGTATCTCATGAAGATAACAAGGCAATTTTTAATGCAGATGTAACAAGAGAAGACTTTAACAAGGCTGTTAAGGACGTATATTTAAAAAATAGAAAGAGCTTTAACATCCCAGGATTCAGAAAAGGCAAGGCTCCAAGACAAATAATTGAAGCTAACTACGGCAAAGAAGTATTCTATGGGGAAGCTTTAGATAAGTTAATGCAAGAAGCCTACATAAAGGCTATTGAAGAATTAAAGCTTGAACCTATCGATACTCCACAAGCTGATGTAGATGGTTTAGAAGGCGATGGAGACTTAGTATTGAAGTTTGAAGTAGAAACTAAGCCTGTACCAGAAATTGGCGATTATTCAAAAATCGAAGTAGTTAAAGACGAAATTCAATTAGATGAAGCTAGAGTAGATGAATACATCGAAAATGAAAGAGAAAAGAACAAGATAATCAGAAATATCGAAGATAGGGAAGTTCAAGATGGCGACCTAGTTAACATAGACTTCGAAGGTTTCAAAGATGGCGTAAGCTTTGAAGGTGGAAAGGCTGAAGAATACGACCTAAAGATAGGTTCAAAATCATTTATCCCAGGCTTTGAAGACCAAATAATTGGCAAAAAGCTTAATGAAGAATTTGATGTTAATGTAACTTTCCCAGAAGACTACCATGTTGAAGACCTAAAGGGGGCTCCAGTAGTATTCAAGGTAAAAGTTAATGCCATTAAGGAAGAAATCCTTCCAGAATTAGATGATGAATTCGCTATGGATATATCTGAATTCGATACTATAGAAGAATACAAGAATGATGTAAGAGCAAAGCTTCAAGAAGATGTTGACAAGCAAAATAAGCTTAAATTAGAAAACAGCGTAATTGAAAAGCTTATAGAAGAAAATGACATCAAGGCTCCTAAGTCTATGGTAGAAGCTAGAATAGACGAAGAAGTTCATAACTATGGTCACAACCTAGAATCAATGGGCTTTACTCTAGAAAGCTTTATGGAAGCAACTCATGCTACAGAACAAGACATCAGGGACCAATTTAGGGACCAAGCTGAAAAGAATGTTCAAGCACAATTGCTATTGGATGCAATCCTATTAAAAGAAGATATCGAAGTTTCTGAACAAGAACTAGAAGACGAATATATGGACATTGTTAAACAATATGGTCAAGAAGAAAACGAAGAATTTATGAAGACTGTAAAATCAACACTTTCAGAAGATTATATGAAAGAAATGATTAGCAAGAGAAAACTTGTTGATAAGCTAGTTGCTAATGCTGTTTTTGTAGAAGCTAAAGAGGAAGAAAAAGAAGATTCACAAGAAAAAGAAGACTAGTGGAACCAAGTGTTCTAGAGGAGGGTAATTATGCCATTAGTGCCAACAGTAATAGAAACAACAAATAGGGGCGAAAGAGCCTATGATATTTATTCTAGATTACTAAATGATAGAATCATATTTGTGTCTGGAGAAATCGAAGACCATATGGCCAACCTTATAGTAGCTCAATTACTATATTTAGAAAGTCAAGATCCAAATAAGGACATTCAATTATATATTAATTCACCTGGTGGATCTGTAACTGCAGGACTTGCTATCTATGATACTATGCAGTATATCAAGCCGGATGTATCAACTATTTGTGTTGGTATGGCTGCATCAATGGGAGCATTCTTACTTTCTAGTGGTACCAAGGGAAAGAGATATGCCCTTCCTAATGCAGAAATCATGATTCACCAACCATCTGGTGGTAGCCAAGGTCAAGCATCAGACATGCTTATAGCTGCAGAGCACATATTAAAAATTAGAAAGAAATTAAATAAAATATTAGCCGACAATACAGGTCAAGAAATTGAAGTTATAGAAAAAGATACCGACAGGGATAATTGGCTAGATGCTCATGAAGCTAAGGCATATGGCCTAGTAGATGACGTTTTTGAAGGTGTAAAGGAGAACTAATGTCAAAATATAGTGAAGATGGCATAAAATGTTCTTTTTGTGGCAGGAGACAAGACGAGGTTAAAAAGCTGATAGCTGGACCAAATCACGTCTATATATGCAACGAATGCGTAGAGCTTTGCGATTCTATAATCGAGGAAGAGGAATTTCTTCTTTATGACGAAAAGGAAGAAAAAGACCTTCCTAAGCCAAAGGAGATAAAAAGCTTTCTTGATGACTTTGTAATCAAACAAGACAGGGCCAAAAAGATCCTATCAGTTGCAGTCTACAACCACTACAAGAGGATAAAAGCTTCAAACTCAGGGGATGTTGAAATTCAAAAATCAAATATATGTCTTATCGGGCCAACAGGCTCCGGTAAGACGCTTTTAGCTCAATCCTTGGCAAAGACCCTAGACGTTCCATTCGCTATAGCGGATGCGACATCTTTGACAGAAGCTGGATATGTAGGTGAAGATGTAGAAAATATTATTCTTAAATTGCTTCAAGCTGCCAACTACGATGTAGAGAAGGCTGAAAGAGGCATTATCTATATAGATGAAATAGACAAGATTACAAGAAAGTCTGAAAACCCATCTATAACCAGAGATGTTAGTGGCGAAGGTGTTCAACAATCCTTATTAAAACTAATTGAAGGTACAATTGCCAACGTCCCTCCACAAGGGGGAAGAAAACACCCAAACCAAGAATATATCAGGGTAGATACTAGCAACATCTTATTTATAGTTGGGGGTGCCTTTGATGGCATAGAAAGAATAATAGATAAGAGACTTGACAATAAGTCTATAGGCTTCGGGGCCAACATTCAGGAGAATAAGGACTTTGACCTAAGCGAAAAGCTTAAGGAGATAAATCCTGAAGACCTAATGAAATACGGCTTAATCCCAGAATTTATAGGTCGTGTTCCTATAATTGTGACCCTTGAAGAATTAAATGAAGAAGCCTTAAAAACTATTCTTACTCAACCTAAGAATGCCCTAGTTAAGCAATATACTGAATTGTTTAAGCTAGATGGCGTTGACCTGGTTTTTGAAGATGAAGCCATATCTGAAATTGCAAAGCAGGCAATATCAAGAAAGACTGGTGCCAGGGGCCTAAGGTCCATCATGGAAGAAATCTTACTTGATGTTATGTTTGAAATACCATCAAATGACGATATAGGTCAATGCGTAGTTGAAAAAGAATGCGTTAGTGAAGGTAAAAAGCCAAAAATTGTATTAAAGAAATAAAAATTGGGAATATACTAATATATGGATACGGAGATTTGATAAATTTCCGTATTTTTTAGTAAATCAATTATGATATAATAACAAAAATAAAAAGATTTTTATAAAAAGGAGAAAGGAGGCTGTATGGAATATAAAATATATGAGATTTCAAAAACCAAATTACCCATGCTAACACTGAGAGGAATTTGGATATTTCCACATATGGTTATGCATTTTGATGTGGGTAGAGACATTTCGAAAGAAAGTCTTGAAAAGGCAATTCTTTCTGATTCAAAGATATTCCTAGCAACCCAAAAAGATCCTTTGATAGAATCGCCACTACCAGATGAAATAAATAACATGGGGGTAGTTGCGACTATAAAACAAACTATCAAGCTACCAAACGGAAATATTAGAGTATTGGTTGAGGGAGATTGTAGGGCGAGGATCCTTAAATATACGAAAACTGAGGGTAATTATGAAGTATCTATAGAAGAACTATGGCCTGATACAGAAATTCAGGAGCTTATATCTCAGAATCCTGAGCTAAATGCCATAAAGAGACTATGTTTGGATGATATGAACAGGTATATCGAAAATAGACAGGATATGCCCAAGGAGATATTCTACAACCTTACAGAGATTGAAGATCCTGGGAGATTTGCAGATTTATTAACATCTTACCTATCCCTGGACCTAGGCGATTATCAAAGGATTTTAGACGAGATTGATTATTATAAGAGACTTATATTGATTCATGAAATACTTACCAAAGAATTAGAAATAATGGAGTATGAAAATGAAATAAATCAAAAGGTCAAAAGTAATATCAATCAAAATCAAAGGGAATACTACCTAAAAGAACAGCTTCAAGTAATCAGGAGTGAACTTGGAGAGGACTTTAACGATATTGAAGAGGACAGCAAGGACTATATAGATAGGATAGAAGGATTAGAAATAGCTGAAAAGAGCAAGCAGGTCCTATTAAAAGAAGCAAATAGACTTAAGTACTTGGCGATGGGTTCTCCAGAAATAAATGTAGTTAGGTCCTATCTAGACTATGTTTTAGACTTACCATGGGGGAAATACACTGAGGATAAGATAGATATAGCCTATTCTAGACAAATCCTAGATAGGGACCACTATGGCTTAAAAGATGTAAAAGAAAGGGTGCTTGAATTTATATCTGTTAGAAAACTTAAGGAGGATATGAAGGGTTCAATCCTATGCCTTGTTGGACCTCCAGGGGTTGGAAAAACATCCATAGTAAAATCAATAGCTGAATCTATGAATAGAAAATATATTTCCATGAGACTTGGTGGTATGGGTGACGAGTCTGAGATTAGAGGTCATAGAAAGACCTATATAGGGGCTATGCCGGGTAGGATAGTTACCAGCCTAATAAGTGCGGAAAGTATGAACCCTGTCCTACTCTTAGACGAAATAGACAAGCTTTCATCAGATTATAGGGCAGATCCAGCATCAGCCCTACTAGAAGTACTAGATCCAAGTCAAAATAACCAATTTGTGGATAGGTATATAGAAGTACCTATAGATCTTTCTCAAGTTATGTTTGTTACGACTGCAAATTCCTTATCGACTATACCTAGGGCCCTTTTAGATAGGATGGAAGTCATCGATATTAGTGGCTATACTAGTGAAGAAAAGTTTAATATAGCTAGAAAACACCTAGTTAAAAAACAAATAAAGGAGCATGGCCTAAAGGCTAACCAACTAAAGATTTCCGATTCAGTAATTAGAAAAATCATAAATAACTACACCAGAGAAGCCGGAGTTAGAAATCTTGAAAGACAAATCGCAAAGATTTGTAGAAAAGCTGCCATGATTATAGTTGAGGGCAAGAAAAAGACCCTTAGTGTAACAATCAATAACTATATAGACTACCTAGGAAACGAAAAGATTCAAGACGATGAAATTGTTAGAAGTCCAGAGGTGGGTGTTGTAACAGGCCTTGCGTGGACTGCCGTTGGAGGAGAAATCCTTCAGATAGAAGTAAATTCCATGAAAGGAAAGGGCAAGGTTCAACTTACAGGTTCCTTGGGAGATGTTATGAAAGAGTCGGCCATGGCTGCCATCTCATTTATCAGAGCAAATGCTGAAAACTACAAGATAGACTCCGACTTCCAAGAAAAAATTGACCTACATGTCCACGTTCCAGAGGGGGCAACTCCAAAAGATGGTCCTTCAGCTGGTATCACAATTACAACAGGAATCTTATCAGCCCTAACGGGCAAAAAGGTCAGACAGGATATAGCCATGACGGGAGAGGTTACTATAAGAGGTAGGGTCCTTCCAATAGGCGGCCTAAAGGAAAAAGCCCTAGCTGCAAATAGGTATGGAATTAAGAGGGTAATTATTCCAAAGGGAAATGAAAAAGACCTAGAAGAAATACCAGAAAGCATTAGAAAGGATATGACTTTCTATCCGGTATCAAGTGTAAGCCAAGTCTTTGATTTAGCTATAGAAAATGAATAGCAGGGGTAGCTTATGATAAAGATTATTAATCCTAGGCTTGAAAAAATAGCTGTAGAAATGAGCCAATACCCACCCTCCAACCTCGATGAAATAGCAATGGTAGGAAGAAGTAATGTGGGAAAAAGCTCGCTGATAAATTCAATAGTTGGCAGAAAGGCCCTAGCTAGGACCTCATCTAAGCCTGGAAAAACAAGGACCATAAATTTTTACAATGTAGATGATAAACTAAGGCTAGTAGACCTACCAGGTTATGGCTATGCTGCGGTTTCTCATAGTGAAAAAGAAAAATGGGCACAAACTATCAATAACTACCTAAGTAATAGGGAGGGCCTAAGAGAAGTAATTCTCTTGGTGGACTTTAGGCATGAGCCTACTGATGATGACCTTCAAATGTACGAGTGGATCAAGCAATCAGGATTTACAGGATATGTTATTGCAACAAAATTTGACAAGATTGGCAAAAGCAGGATGCAAAAACATGTCAAAATAATAGCTGAAAAACTTGGCATAAAAGATAGAAGCCTAATAATACCTTATTCATCAGAGACCAAGTATAACATCGAAAAAGTCTATAAAGTATTATTTAAAGAAGAAACTGATGACGAGAATGCTGGATTATCTAGCTAGTAAATAAGAAATGAGGGCAGGGCGGGAGTCCTGCCTATATTTATTGTGGGTTTAACACAAAAAACCACCAGCTAAGCTGGTGGTTATGATTTTACTATTCAACTTCTTCGAACATGTCCTTATCTACTCCACACATTGGGCATACCCAATCTTCTGGAAGGTTTTCAAAAGCTGTTCCTGGTTCTACTCCGTTATCTGGATCACCTAATTCTGGATCATAGATATATCCACATGCTTGACATTCCCATTTTTTCATATTATTTACCTCCTAAAATTTTGACTTTACGTCTATATATATTATAGCATAATCAGATTTTAATGCTATAACTCTATGTATTTATATACCCAAGCTGATAAAATATAAACGCTGTGGCTTGTAGCCTTGTAAGTCTGATTAAATCGCCATAATTTGGGTAAAATTCTATTGAAGATTTTGAAAGGATTGGTTATGTTTTATAGATTTGATGAAGATATAACTGGCGGGCTTGATGCTATAAAAGAAACCGTCAGTAATATTTTAAATGAAACAAAATTAATAATTGGCGATGAAGAGCTATACTTTGACCTTCGCTTGGTTTTAAATGAGCTTTTAATCAACGGCTATGAACATGGTAATAAGGGGGATGAGAATAAATTTCTTCACGTTTGCCTAGTTATAGACGACATAGAGCTTAAACTTAGGATTAAGGATGAAGGGGAAGGCCTTTGTTTAGAGGATTACAAGTATGATTGCAAAAGACTTGATAACCATGGAAGGGGCCTACTCATAGTTGATAAATTGACCGATTGCTTTCAAGTAGAGGATAATATAGTAAGATGTATTTTTAATAGGGAATAATATTTAGTGAATTTTTCACGATTTGAGTCTGAATTTAGTAGAGGACAAGGGCTGGGATGCTTACCCAGTCCTTTTTGCTTACAGGATTTCAATTTTTGTGATAAAATAAAACATTGGATAGTAAATCCAGGAGTTAGTTTTTAAAATTGAAGGGATAAGTATGAGTAAGAATATTAGAAATATTGCCATAATCGCTCACGTCGATCATGGTAAAACTACACTAGTTGATTCGCTTTTTAACCAAGCGGGTGTTTTTAGACAAAACCAACAAGTAAATGAAAGGGTCATGGACTCAGGAGATATCGAAAGAGAAAGGGGAATAACCATACTTTCTAAGAATACCTCCATTAATTACAAGGGAACTAAGATAAACATAATTGACACGCCAGGCCACGCCGATTTTGGTGGTGAAGTAGAACGTGTCCTTAAGATGACAGATGGGGTAGTCCTTGTAGTAGATGCTTTTGAAGGGGTAATGCCTCAGACCAAGTTTGTAATTAAAAAGGCCATAGAATTAAATTTATCAGCGGTAATTTGCCTAAATAAGATAGATAGAGATAGGGCAAGACCAGATGAGGTAGTAGATGAAATAATAGATTTATTTATAGCCCTAAATGCTCCAGAGTCATATCTGGATGCCCCTATAGTTTATGCTTCTGCCAAGGAAGGCTATGCCAGCCTTGAAAAAGACCAAAATCCTGGCAATATGGAAGCCCTATTAGACACAATTATTGAATATATACCGGCGCCTGAGGGGGATAAGGACAAGCCATTTAAGGTCTTAATCTCTACTACAGATTATAGCGAGTACCTAGGAAGAATAGGTATAGGTAAGGTAGAATCAGGAATTATCAAGGATAAGGGCGAGGCTTATATCGTAAACTATAACCACCCAGAAAAGAAGGAAAAGATAAAAATCACCAGTCTTTATGAATTTGAAGGCTTAGAAAGGGTTCCAGTTGATCAGGCTGAAGCTGGCTCTATAGTAGCTATTTCAGGCGTAGAGGGGATTAATATAGGGGATACCCTATGTTCACCTGAAGACGTAGAAGCCCTTCCATTTGTTAAGATTTCAGAACCAACCCTGTCAGTAAACTTTTTGGTAAATGACTCTCCTTTTGCAGGAAGGGAAGGCAAATATGTTACTTCAAGGCATTTGAGGGCAAGACTTTACAAGGAAATGCAAACAGATGTCAGCTTGAGGGTTGAAGATGGGTCTCAAACTGACTCATTTAAGGTCTCAGGAAGAGGGGAATTGCACCTATCAGTTTTAATTGAAAACATGAGAAGAGAAGGCTATGAATTTGCCGTATCAAAACCGGAAGTTTTGATGAAAAAAATCGAAGGCAAATTATGCGAACCTATGGAAATTGTCACTATAGATATAGAAGATATATATGTGGGTATAATAATCGAAAAGTTAGGAAGCAGGAAGGCTGAACTTGTAGATATGACCAACACATCTACAGGATATACAAGGCTTACATTTAAGATGCCGGCCAGGGGCTTGGTAGGATACCGTCAAGAGTTTATATCAGATACCAAGGGAACAGG
>CAYFNZ010000001.1:66126-68949 GCA_964344625.1 uncultured Peptoniphilaceae bacterium
CCAGGGGCTTGGTAGGATACCGTCAAGAGTTTATATCAGATACCAAGGGAACAGGAATCCTAAGTTCAGTATTTGATGCCTACGAACCCTACAAGGGAGATATTCCTAGAAGGCAATTTGGGTCACTAATAAGCTTTGAAACAGGTGTGGCTACAGCCTATGCCCTAGATTCAGCTGAAAAAAGAGGTAACTTATTTGTCGGACCACAGACGGAAGTTTATGAAGGTATGGTGGTTGGTGAAAATCCTAAGGGACTTGATATAGAGGTTAATGTATGCAAGAAAAAACAGCAAACCAATATTAGGTCGTCAGCTTCAGACGATGCCATAAAGCTTACTCCGGCCAAGGTCATGAGTCTTGAACAAATGTTGGAATTTATAGAAAATGATGAGTTAATCGAGATAACACCTAGTAATTTAAGGGTAAGAAAAAGAATATTAAATACACAATTAAGATATAAATCTAAAAAATAATGGACTAAGGCTTTTTTAAGCTTTTGATGAGGTAAAAATGCTAATTGTAGAATATTTGAGGGACTATCTTTTAGGATCGACACTCTTTTGGGTGATACACATTTTATTTACAATTTATGTCATATACAAGGGGAGAGAAGACCCTAGGTCAACCTTAATCTGGATTATGGTAGTAAATGTCGTGCCATTTTTCGGCTTTATAGGATTTTTAATGCTGGGCAAGGATACGGTCAAGGCCAAGATGTTTACCTTAAAGAAGGAAAATGACGATATTATTGAAGAATTGTCAAAGATTCAATATGACCAATTGAGCCAAAAAGACTATGTCTACAAGAAGGAAGAAATTGCCAAGTACAAGCAGCTGATAAAGATGAACCTAATCAGTGACAATGCCTATTTTACTGAAGACAACAAGATTGATCTCTACTACTGGGGTCAAGATAAGTTTGATGCGATGTTTGAAGATATCAGGCAGGCAAAAAAGTCTATCGATATCCAATACTATATATTTAGAACAGATGAATTAGGCAACCAACTCCTAGCTCTCTTGGAAGAAAAACTAAAGCAAGGAGTTAAGGTCAGACTCCTATATGACGAATTAGGCTGCAGGAGGAGTAGGAAGAAATACTTTAATAGGCTTAAGGAATTTGGGGCTGAAGTATATCCATTTTTTCCATCCCTTTTAGGTATAGTAAATTTTAGAATTAACTACAGAAACCACAGAAAAATCGTGGTTATTGACAATAAAATTGCCTATTTGGGAGGATTTAATGTTGGTGATGAGTATGTTGGTAAAGATAAATTCTTTGGACCCTGGAGGGATACCCACCTAAGGGTAACTGGCGGAGCCGTTTTAGGACTCAAGCTTAGGTTCTTAAAGGATTGGTATTACACTTCTGGAAGTGATGTAGACCTTGAAAAAGACCTCGACTTATCAATAGTTCCAGGAGGAAATTCGGCAACCCAGGTAATAAATTCGGGACCGGATACAAAGTCTCAAAATATTAAAAATGCCATGTTAGAGATGATAAATTCGGCTGAAAAAGAGATATTTATCCAATCTCCTTACCTGGTTCCAGACCAAGCGGTGCTTGAAGCCTTGAAGATGGCCCTACTTAAGGGGGTCGACCTGAATATTATGATACCGGCCAAGGCAGACCATACCGTAGTTCACTGGTGTTCAATGTCATTTGCCAAGGAATTGGCTAAATTAGGAGCCAAGATTCATGCCTACAATAATGGCTTTATCCATTCAAAGGTGCTTTTCGTGGACGACGCCCTAGCTACCATAGGGACTACAAACTTGGATGAGAGATCATTTAGGCTAAATTTTGAAACGAATCTAATCATCTATGATGAAGAGATTAATAGGCAATTAAAGGACCAATACCTAATAGACTTAAAGGATTCGGAATTGATGGATGTGGAGGTATTTAAAAATAGACCTTTGTACACCAAAATTAGGGAGCCTATAGCAAGGTTATTTTCACCAATTTTCTAAGCTATTATTAGTCCTTTGTTTTTAACCTAGATTACCTATATATTTAGGTTGAAATTTTCAATAAGTAAATAAAAATATATGTGAACCTAGCTAAGGAAGTCTTGATTTAGCTAGGTTTTTTGATGGTCAAATGTTTTTTCAACAAGAAAGCTTAAAGGTGAATGAAAGTTCATTTGTAAAATCATTTAACATGGATTTAACATTTAGGTGCTTTTCTTTTAACATGGCAAGTTTATTCTATAGTTGCACAAAAAATATATTAAGGTGTAAAAAAGGAGTATTAAATGAAAAATAATATGAAGAAAGTATTATCTTTATTACTAGTATTAGTAATGGTTTTTGCTTTAGCAGCATGTGGTGGTAACAAGACTGAAGAACCAAAGGATGATGCTGGTTCAAAAACTGAAGAAAATAAAGATAACAAAGATGGCGAAAAACTCGCTAAAGTTGTATTCATGATAGCTACTGCTACATCTATAATAGCTCTAGGATTCATTATTTATTTTATATTCTCCAAATCTATTCCTACCATTTCTAAAATAGGTTTATTTAATTTTATTGGTGGAAAAGTTATAGTGTCTTGGCCCAGAAGAGCATGAGAGGATTTTTGAAAGGTTCTATGTGGTAAATAAGTCTAGGAGCAATAAGGCGGGAACAGGTCTTGGCCTATCCCTTGTAAAAAATATTGCCCAGATGCACAAGGGCTCTGTCGACTTGAAAAGTGACCTAGGCAAGGGGGCTACATTTACAGTTACTTTGCCGAAACTTTCGGAAGAAGACTATAAGTAAAAAAGATTGTAAGTTTTTGATAATCAATTGACAAAAAACTGCACTTTACTATATAATTAA
>CAYFNZ010000001.1:69049-87463 GCA_964344625.1 uncultured Peptoniphilaceae bacterium
ATTGTAAGTTTTTGATAATCAATTGACAAAAAACTGCACTTTACTATATAATTAACACATAGAGTGGTTCTGGAGGAGGGCAGTATGAAAAAAAATAAGATATCGAATGCTGTTGTTAGAAGGCTTCCAAAATATTATAGACATCTAGGAGACCTAGAAAAGTTAGGGGAAGAAAAAATATCTTCACAACAACTAAGTGAAAAAACAGGATTTACAGCATCGCAAATAAGGCAAGACTTAAACCATTTCGGTGGCTTTGGTCAACAAGGTTACGGCTATAGGATTAGTGACCTAAAAAAGGCTATTACAGAGATTATAGGCCTAGATAAGCCTTACAAGGCTATCATCATAGGCTATGGCCACATAGGACAAGCTATCTATAAGTATGAGGGCTTTGATGTGGCAAAGTTTGATGTCGTAGGCGTTTTTGATGTAGAGGAAAAAGAAGTTAATGGAGTTAAGACTAGAAATATTTCTACTATTAAGGATTTCTTAAAAGAAGACCCTGTAGATATCGCCATTATTGCTGTTCCTGAAGATGTAGCTCAAAATGTATGTGACATCTTCGAAGAAGGTATGGTTAAGGCTATCTGGAATTTCGCACCAATAGACCTAAAGGTAGGCTTTAACATTCCGATAGAAAGTGTTCATTTAAGCGAATCCCTATATTCATTGATTTTCTACTTATGGAATATAGAAGAATATAAGGGAAATTCACAAAATAAGGTAGAATAGTGTCGCTTCACAGATTAAAATAATAAAAAGACTTAAAAGGTTAAAAGAGCTAGAAATTAGCTCTTTTTTCAATTGCCTTTTATCTATTTCCACTATAATTTAGTATAATCTTTTTAGAGGTGATTAGATGGCAGAGATTGCGATAAATAAAGTAAGCAAAAGTTTTGGAATAAAAGAAATTTTTAATGATATAAGTTTTCAAATAAATGAGAAAGATAAGGTGGGGATAGTCGGCCCCAATGGAGCTGGTAAGACTACCCTTTTTAATATATTGACAGGAAAGATAAACCCTGACTCCGGTAATATCTTCATAAAAAATGGCCTAAAAATAGGCTACATGCTTCAAAATGTTGGCATTAAAAGCGACAAGACCATCTTTGATTACTTGCTTGAAGAGTTTCAACATATCTTTGATATGGAAGCAAGGCTGAGCCAACTAGAAAAAGACCTGGCAAGTACAAAAGATGTTTCAGAGATAGAAAGACTTACCCTTGAATATAGCTCGCTTTTAGAAAAGCATGAGGACCAAGGGGGAAGATACTACGAATCCAAGATAGAGGCTGTCTTAAAGGGGCTTAGCTTTCCCGAAGAGAGATTTCACGACCCCATAAAAAACCTTAGTGGGGGCGAAAAATCCAGGATAGAATTGGCCAAACTCATGCTATCAGATGCGGACGTCCTTTTGCTAGACGAACCTACCAACCACCTAGATATGGACGCTATAAGCTTTGTAGAGGCCTATTTAAGAGACTTTCAAAAGGTAGTAGTAATCATAAGCCATGACAGGTTTTTCTTGGACAGGGTGGCAAATAGGATCTTCTTATTAGAAAATAAGAGGCTGTATGTCTATAATACAAACTACACAGAGTTTATGAAGTTAAGGAAAAAAGACCTTGAAGTAGAGGAGAGGGCCTATGAGAACCAGCAAAAAGAAATTGAGAGGCAAGAGGCCATAATCGACAAATTCTTGAGGGCTGGTAAGTCCCTTAGAAAAAGGGGGATAGCCCAAGCAAGGTCTAGGCAAAAGCTCCTAGATAAGATGAAAAAGCTTGAAAAACCAGACCATTTTGATGAGAAGATGGTCCTAAGCTTTAGGCCAGAGAGGGAGTCGGGCGAAGACGTCCTAAGGGTAAGGGACTTGTCGATGGCATTTTCCGAAAAGAGCCTTTATGAGAATGTTTCTTTTGATATTTACAAGGGGCAAAAAATCGGCTTAATCGGGGGCAATGGTACCGGAAAGACAACCCTATTTAAGATTATCTTAAACAAGCTAAAGCCTACATCTGGTCAGGTGGACTTAGGGGTGAGTGTTTTTCCAGAATATTTCGACCAACAACAGGCCAATCTTTCAGAGGATAAGACTGTTATCGATGAAATCTGGGATGACTACCCAGATATGACCCACTACGAACTAAGGTCATACTTGGCAAAGTTTATGTTTATAGGTGATGATATCTTTAAGACTATAGACCAGTTAAGTGGGGGAGAAAGGGCGAGAATTACTCTTTTGAAGCTTATGCTTTCAAGTGCAAATTTCCTACTTATGGACGAACCGACCAACCACTTGGATATAGATTCAAAAGAAGTGCTGGAAGAATCCCTTATAGCCTATGAGGGGACTGCCTTTATCATAAGTCACGATAGGTACTTTTTGAATAAGGTGGTAGACAAGATTATGGTCATAGCAGACCAAAAGCTAGAGGTATTTGAAGGAAATTACGACTATTACCTAGAAAAACTAGAAGAAAGAAAGCCGGATTACGTAGACTTAAAGACTGTAAATAAGACTCAAAAGACCAAGGAGCTTAAAAAGACCAAGGAAGAGGAAAAAAGGCTAAGGAAGCTAAGGGCGGATATCAGGACCTTAGAGGGCCAGATGGAAAAGATAGAGGGAGAAATCGAGGATATAAATACTCAATTTTCTGATCCCAAGACCTATGAAGACCATGAGAAGTCCTTGGACCTACAAAAGAGGCTTAATTTCTTAAACGAAGAGAAGGATAGGGTATTTGGACTTTGGGCTGATTTGATTGAAGAAAGCGAAGAGGTGTAATAATTATAACTTTTGTTATAATTGGCCTGGATTATTGACCGAAAATTGTAAAAATGATAACATATAAGTGAAGAAAGCCCTGATATAAGGTGCTGGGAGAGGTTATGACAAAAAAATTGAAACAATTATTACTTTTGATATTAATTTCAGTATTTTTACTGGCTGCTTGCGGTAAAGATCCTGATGACAAAAGTGAAACTGAGGAAATGATTGTATCCTTGTTAGTAGATAAATATGGGATTAATGATAAATCAATTAATTCTAAGGCTTATTTGGGCTTGAAGAATTTTAAGGTAGATACTGCTACAAAAATTGATTATGAGTCATCACGTTCTGATGACTACGAGTACGCCTTTGAAAAGCTTGTTAATAGAGGGGGCAGGCTGATATGGGGGGCAGGCTTTCAAACAGCTGATGCCTTGAAACAAGCGGCCATAGACCACAGAGAGCTTAACTTTGCCAGCCTTGACAATATCTATGATGAGGACAATATGCCTAAAAACCTTACGGGTACTATCTTTAACACTGAAGAAACATCCTACCTACTAGGCTATGTGGCAGGCCTTTCTACTAAGACAAATAGGCTTGCATATATAGGAGGCCAGGAAGGGGTTCTTTCAGATAAAAATGAATATGGCTTTAGAGCAGGTGTTTTTGATGCTTCTAAAGAAAGAAAGAAAAAGATTAACGTAACAGTTGAGTACACCAAAACATTTTCCGATGAGGGCAAGGGAAGGGCGACAGCAAAGGCCCTTTACGAGTCAGGAGTCGACATAATATTTACAGATTGCGGCCTAGGCAACTTAGGGGCCATAGAGGCGGCCAAGGAAACAGGTAAACTAATACTTGTTACTGAAGAGGAGCTAATTAAAAAGGCTCCAAACAATGTAATTATGTCGGCAAGTAAAGAATACGAAGAGGCCATAAATACAATCTCTAGCAGATTTATAGCTAATGAGGAGATAGGCGGTAAGAACTTTGAGCTTGGCTTTAAGAATAATTGCCTAGACCTTAAGGGCTATGACCAAGAGAAAAACTTAATAGAAGCCCAAGTCTATGACAAGGCTCTAAATAAAAAGAAGGACATCATAGAAGGTAAGAAAAAAGTGCCTTACGATCAAAAGACCTTTGAAAAATTTTCTTCATCTTCAATATCAAATTCAGAATCCAAAAAATAATGTATTAAAATGCAAAAGGAGATAAAAATGGATATCAAAGAAATTTTAAAAACAGTAGACCATACCCTATTAAAGCAAGATGCTACTTGGGAAGATATCAAGCAAATATGCGATGATGCAGTTAAATATGAAACAGCATCAATCTGTATTCCACCTTCATATGTAGAAAAATGTGCCCAATATCTTGAAGGCAAGATGGCAGTTTGTACAGTTATAGGCTTTCCAAATGGCTATAGCACAACAGCTACAAAGGTTTTTGAAACTAAGGACGCTATAAAAAATGGGGCTGAAGAAATTGATATGGTAATTAATATCAATGAACTTAAGAACAAAAACTATGACTACGTATTAAACGAAATTAAGGAAATCAAGGCAGCTTGCGGAGACAAGATTCTTAAGGTAATCATAGAAACTTGCCTACTTACAGATGAAGAAAAAATCAAGATGTGCCAATTAGTAACTGAAGCAAAGGCAGACTATATAAAGACATCTACAGGATTTTCAACAGGTGGAGCAACCCTAGAAGACATAAAGTTATTCCACAAAAATGTTGGAAAGGACGTAAAGATTAAGGCTGCTGGTGGTATCTCTAGCCTAGAAGATGCTGAAGCCTTTATAGAAGCAGGTGCATCAAGACTTGGAACAAGTAGGATTGTAAAAATAATCAAGAACGAAGAATCTGAAGGATATTAAAATGTCTAAGCTACAAGAAGATATCAAGCTTTGCCTAGAAAACCTTAAGATGAGTTATTCTCCTTACTCCAACCACCAAGTCTCAAGCGTGCTTGTGACCAAAAGCGGTAAGAGATATACAGGAGTAAACATTGAAAATGCTTCATTTTCCCCAACTATTTGTGCCGAAAGAACATCCTTTGCCAAGGCTGTAAGCGAAGGCGAAAGGGACTTTGAAAGGATAATAATAATGGGCGGCCTAAATGGCAAGGTAGAAGACTACTGCTCACCTTGTGGGGTTTGTAGGCAAGTTATGATGGAATTTTGCGACCCGGAAACCTTCGATGTCGTAATGGCCATAGATGAAGATGATTACAAGGTCTTTAAGCTAAAAGAGCTTTTGCCCTTGGGCTTCGGACCCTTTAATTTAAAGGACGGTAAATAAATATGAGAATGTATGATTTAATCCATAAAAAAAGAGATGGACAAGAACTAAGTGAAGAAGAAATAAAATATATAGTTAAGGGCTATACAAATGGTGAAATACCTGACTACCAAATGTCTGCCCTACTTATGGCCATATATTTTAATTCAATGACTGAAAAAGAAACAGCTATCTTTACAAATGAAGTAGCCCATTCAGGTCAAATGATAGACCTTTCAGCTATAGATGGCTTTAAGGTTGACAAGCATAGCACAGGCGGCGTTGGCGACAAGACTACCCTAATTATTGCTCCTATAGTTGCAAGCTACGGGGTAAAGGTTGCTAAGATGAGCGGTAGGGGCCTAGGCCACACAGGCGGTACAGTAGATAAGATGGAATCAATTCCAGGCATGAAGACCACCCTATCAAGTGAAGATTTCATAAAGCAAGTAAATGACATTGGCCTAGCAGTAATTGGTCAATCCTCAAACCTAGCTCCAGCAGACAAGAAGCTTTATGCCCTAAGAGATGTTACAGCTACAGTAGATAGCATTCCACTTATAGCATGCTCAATAATGAGTAAAAAGATTGCAGCTGGCAATGATGCAATCCTACTAGATGTAAAAACTGGCTCAGGAGCCTTCATGAAGACCCTAGATGATTCAATAGAACTTGCTAAGGCTATGGTTTCAATAGGAAAGCACGCAGGCAAGAAGACAGTTGGCCTAATTACAGAAATGGATATTCCTTTGGGGCATATGATTGGTAATAGCCTAGAAGTTATTGAAGTAGTAGAAACCTTAAAGGGACATGGTCCAGAAGACCTTACTAAAGTTGCCACAGACCTTGCTGCCAACATGCTTTATCTAGCAGGTAAGGGAGATATGGAAACTACTAGACAAATGGTAAGAGATGCCATCAAGTCAGGTCAAGCTTTTGATAAGCTATTAGATCTTGTGAGAGCCCAAGGCGGCGATACATCCTACCTAGAAGATACAAGTAAGTTTGAAAAAGCCCAATACAAGGTTGAAGTAAAGGCTCAAAAATCAGGCTATATCCATGCTATGGATACAGAATCAATAGGTATAGCATCTGTAATGCTAGGTGCTGGTAGAAAAACTGTTGAAGATACCATAGACTTTGCAGCAGGTATTGAAATGGTTAAAAAGACTGGGGATAAGGTTGAAGAAGGAGATGTCCTAGCCCTTATTTATACAAATGACCAAGCTAGCATCAAAGAAGCAAGCGACAAAATCCTTGCATCATATACCATAGACGATGTAAAGCCTGAACTAAAACCTCTAGTACTTGCAAGAGTAAGCTCAGAAGGCGTTGAAAGATTCTAATATGATTATATAGACTTATTCAGCTTGCTATAGTATACTTTGAGAAATAGACTACAAACTGTAAGCGCTTGGAGACGAACTCCGCAGGATAGTGAGGGGCTTAAAGATGAATAAGAAGACTGAAAGAAGAAAAGAAATTATAAAGGTTTTACAACTTAGAAATGGGGTCACAATAAAAGAATTATCAGGGCTATTTAATGTATCTGAGATGACCATCCGTAGAGACTTGCAAAACCTAGAATCAGAAAACATAATTCAATTGGTTCATGGGGCGGCAATCTATAATCCTAAAAATGATACTGACAAGATTATTACAGAATATAACCTTGTCACTGAAAAAAATAGGCACAATGAAGCTAAAAATAGAATTGGAAAGTATGCTGCCAGCCTAATTGACAACAAGGACTTTATAATTATTGATACAGGATCGACCACAGAAAGAATCTTACCAAGTGTAGGCATAGATAAAAGCTTTACCCTTTTATGCTTTTGCTCAAATATCATGATTCCAGCCATTACAAAGCCAAACATTAGGCTTATAATGGGGGGCGGTGAATACAATCAAGATACCATGATGTTTACATCAAAGCATAACGTAGACTACATAAAGAGGATAAGGGCCAACAAGGTATTTATCTCCGCGGCAGGTATAGATGAAAATTTTGGTATCACTTGCACTAGGGAATACGAAATAGACATTAAAAAAGCAGCTATGTCATCTTCGATAGAAAAAATCCTTCTAGTAGACTCTTCAAAATTTGGCAAAGTAACAGCCGCATATTTTGCAGAGCTAGAAGACTTTGACATGATAATTACAGACAAAGACCTAGATCCAGCTTGGGAAGAAAAAATCCTAAAAAGAGGCATAGACCTGGTAAAGGTATAAGAAACAATTGAAATATTTGGACATCAAAAAAAGCTTACCGATTGGTAAGCTTTTTTCATATCTTTATTATTGTTGAACGTATTCAATCTTTACGTTATTTACCTTGTCTTGGAATGAAGTAGGATCTACATTTGATACATCATTTGGAATACCATCTGTTATGCCATCTTCGTTCTTTTCTAATTTAGCATAGATTTCATCGTAATCAGCTTGTTTAAACTTGTTAAATCTTGAGAAATCTTCAGAGATTTGAACACCCTTAGTATCAGTACCAAGTAAGATTGCTTGTCCACCCATGAATCCACCTTCTATAGCTGCCTTAGTTGCATCATAAACTGAGTTCTTAAGGTTTTTCATAGCTGATGTGATTACTACTGGAGATTCATCCTTTTGGTCAATGTCTACACCGATTACCTTAGCATTTGCTTCTTCAGCTGCCTTAGCTATTGATGCAAAGATACCGCCACCGCAAGAGAAGATTACTTCTGTGCCACCCTTGAACCAAGCTGATGCCATAGTCTTAATTTCTGGCTTAGCTTCGAAAGAGTTTGTATAGTTAAATTTAATATCTACATTTGTGTTTAATTCTTTAGCTGCAGCATCAGCTCCGGCTACAAAACCAAAACCGTATTTTACTACTGCAGGAACTGGGTATCCACCCATGAAACCTAATTTAGTATATCCATCTTTAACAGCTGCATAACCTGCTAGGTAACCAGCTTGTTCTTCCTTGTACATGATACCAATAGTGTTAGCTGCTATATCATCAGGAGCGCCTTCTTTTTCTCTTGGAGCAAAGTCAACTGCTAAGAACTTAACTTCTGGATATTGCTTTTGAGCTTGCCATACTGGGTTTTCAAAATAGAAACCAGGAGTAACAACTACCTTAGCACCTTTTTGAACTGCTTGGTCAATAGCTTGCTTGTAAAGTTGGTCACCTTTACCAGCTGGCTTTAAGTAGTTAGCCTTTACACCCTTTTCATCAGCATAAGCCTTTAGACCTTCAAAAGAACCTTGGTTAAATGACTTGTCATCGATAGTTCCTTCGTCTGTGATTAAGAAAAGAGAGTTATCATCAAGGGTAACTTTTTCACCGTCAGCAGGTTTTTCTTCCTTATTATCTTCTTCCTTATCAGTTTCTTCCACTTTTTGGTCATCTTCAGGTTTTTCTTCACTAGGTGTTTTTCCACCACATGCAGCAAGTCCTAAAACAAGAACCAAAGCTAATAACAATGAAAGGAATTTTTTCATATTATTCATTTCTTCCTCCTATAATAATGAAATGTTTATATGATAAAATTTGAAAGAGCAAAATACTAAATCAAATTTTATTACCATAAAATTATACCATATTTATTATATCATTGATGAATTACTTATTTGTAAAATACTTTTATATCCTATCTCTTGCCCTTATCAAAAGGTTGACCTTCAGCAGCAGGAGCCGCAGACTTTTTAGAAGAAAGGAATAGGACAACTATTGTTATTACATAAGGCAGTATTTGATAAACAACTTGAGGGATACCCAAATTGCTTAAGAATGGGATACTTGTGTAGGCTGATGATATTGTCTTTAAGATACCAAAGAAGAAGGCTGATAGGGCTATCAAACCTGGCTTCCATTGACCAAATATCAATACAGCTATAGCCAAGAAACCGTATCCGGCAACTGACCCATTAAATTCTGTTGAAATAGGTACGATAAAAGCTAGACCACCTAGGCCACCAAGGGCGCCTGAAATAAGGACGCCAGCCCATCTAATCTTCTTAACTGAAACCCCTGCAGCATCAGTAGCTTGAGGGAATTCACCAGCTGATCTTAGTCTTAAACCAAATCTTGTCTTATAAAGTACAAACCAAGAAAGAATCAAGATTAAAATTCCAAGGTAGTTTGTAACATAAGAGTTTTGGAAGAACATAGGACCAATAATTGGTATATCTCCAAAAAATGGCACCTTTTCAAACCTATAATCACCTGTAAATTGTATTTGTTGTATACCTACTAAAGACCTAGCAATAAAGATGGCAAATGCTGATGAAAACATGTTTATAGCAGTACCTGAAATTGTTTGGTCAGCAAGCATATTGATGGATGCAAAGGCATGTAGGGCAGAATAAAGTGTACCAGCTACAATTGATAGTAGGATTGCAATCCATAAGTTTTTCATAGTATTAGTAGCTTCTAGGCCGGAAAAATGTAGGTAAATAGTTCCTGCAAAGGCCCCCATTACCATGATACCTTCAAGCCCGATGTTTATAACCCCACTTCTTTCAGAAAACATAGCTGCCAAAGCTACAACCAAAAGAGGTATTGAGAAAAACATCATATTTTGAACTAAGAAATATAAAGTATCCATTATTTAATACCTCCTTTCTCTCCTGTAGCTTCTTCTAGCAAGTTTTCTACCTTGCTTTTTTCTATCTTTTCTTCTATAACTTTAGCTTTAACATCTTCGCTATTTATATTTTGACCATCCATTTTAACCTTCTTGCTTAGTAAGTTTCTAAACAATACTGACAAGGCAGAAATATAAAGGATGATTGAAATAATCATAGTTACAAGTTCTGGGGCATAGCCGTAAGTCTGTATAGCTTGGCCACCCATCTTTAGGTAAGCTATAAAGATTGTTGAAAGTAAAACCCCTATAGGTTCGTTCAAACCTAGTAAGGAAATTGCGATACCGTCAAAACCTTCAGGAGCTAAAACTTCAGAAGCTGCGATTTGGTTTCCTGCTCCAGATAGGTAAAGCATGGCTCCACCAAGACCGGCAAGCATACCAGATATAGCCATTGAAAGGATAATGCTCTTGTTTTCAGAAATACCAGCATACTTTGATGCATGTCTGTTAAGACCAACCCCTCTTAATTCAAAACCAAAAGTGGTCTTCTTAAGGATTATGTGTAGGATTACTACAACGATAACGCCTATGATAATGCTGCCTCCAGCTATGGTTGTTGCGATAACAGTTCCATCTGGGGCAACTTGTTTAAATATTGAGTCAAGACCGAACTTAGGAACGGCAGTTGAAATTTGAACTGTTGAGTTTCTAACTTGGTCGTAGATACCTGCTTTTCTAATAAAATAGTTTACAGAATACATACTTATGTAGTTAAGCATGATACATGATATTACTTCGTTTACATTTCTATAGGCCTTAAGCATACCAACAATTGAAGCTAGTAGACCACCTGCTATGGCAGCAGCTATAAGAGCTGGGAACCAAAGTAAGCTAGGTGAAATGCTTGATTCGAATTTTGCACAAATAAGAACTGCAATAAATCCACCAGTAATAAATTGGCCAGATGCACCTATGTTAAATAGACCTGTTTGATAAGCAAAGGCAACTGAAAGACCTGTCATCAAGATTGGTGTAACGTGGTAGAAAAGATCTCCAAATCCTACAAGACCTCTAGTGAAAGGTCCCTTAAAGAATATTGGGATTACTTCGACAGCAGTAGCTGGATTAGTAACTACTATTATGATAATTCCTACGATTAAACCAATGACTACAGCTATCAGTGAAGGAGCAGCCTTGCTTAAGAAAGATGATTTTTTTCTATTCATTAGACTTTACCTCCATTTTCTTAGAACCAGCCATGTATAGACCAAGTTCTTGTTCTGTAGTTTCCTTAGGTCTAACTTCAGCTACGATTTCTCCATCGTGCATTACAAGAATCCTATCTGAGATACCCATTACTTCACTAAGCTCAAATGAAACTAACAAGACAGCCTTGTTATTGTCTCTTTCAGAGATTATTTGTTTATGGATATATTCGATAGCCCCAACGTCCAAGCCCCTTGTAGGTTGAACAGCTATAAGTAGGTCGTGCTTTCTTTCGATTTCTCTAGCAACTATAGCCTTTTGTTGGTTACCACCGGACATGGACCTAGTAATAGTTCTTGTACCACGGCCGGCACGTACGTCATATTGTTTAATAAGCTTTTCAGCGTATTTATCTGTGTAGTCAAAGTTAATAAAGCCACCTTTTTGGAAGTCATTTTCAAAATAAGATTGAAGGACCATATTTTGAGCCAAGTCATAGTCAAGGATAAGACCATACTTATGCCTATCTTCAGGTATGTGGGAAAGTCCGTGGGTATTTCTAAATCTTATAGACTTATCGGCGATTTCTACGCCATTAAGCTTGATAGATCCAGAATAATTGTCGATAAGGCCAGTTAAGGCGTGGACTAATTCAGATTGGCCATTGCCGTCAACCCCTGCTATAGCAACAATTTCACCCCTGTGAACCTTGAAGTTAATATCGTGTAGGGACTTTTGGCCAGGCTTTGTATCAGTAAGGTTAAGATTTCCTACTTCTAGAACAAGATCGCCAATTTTTGGCTCACCCAAGTCAAAGTTTAGGTCTACCTTACGGCCTACCATCATTTCACTCATGTCTTCAATAGAAACATCAGCAACCTTTACAGTATCGATAAGTCTACCCTTTCTTAATACGGAAACGGTATCAGCTACTTCCTTGATTTCTTTAAGTTTGTGGGTGATAAATATGATAGACTTTCCTTCGCTTACTAACTGACGCATGATATCAAGAAGTTCGCTGATTTCTTGCGGAGTAAGTACGGCTGTAGGTTCGTCAAATATCAAAATATCGTTGTTCCTATAAAGCATCTTGATGATTTCAACACGTTGTTGCATACCAACACTGATATCTTCTATTAGGGCATCAGGGTCGATTTGGAAGTTGTATCTTTCAGATAACTCCATGACTTTTTTTCTAGCTTCTCTCATTTGGAGAATGCCCATGTGGGTAGTTTCTGCTCCTAAAACAACATTTTCCAAAACTGTAAAGTTTTGTACTAACTTAAAATGTTGGTGTACCATCCCAATACCATACTTAGTAGCTTCGTTTGGGTCTTTGATGTCGGCAACTTCTTCATTAACAAGGATTTCTCCAGAATCAGGCTCATATAGTCCAAAAAGAATGGACATAAGAGTTGATTTACCAGCACCATTTTCACCTAACAAGGCTAGAATTTCCCCTTGATGAAGTGTAATAGTAACATTTTCATTTGCTACAACCCCAGGGAAGGTCTTAGTGATATTGAGCATTTCTATAACTTTTTTGGTCATATTAAGCTCCTTGTAAATAATAAAATCTAATAATTTTTGTTAGTTTTAGTATATCAAAAATTGTGATTTTTATCTAATAAAAGCTTGATGTTAACATGGGCTAGGCAAGTTAATAGATAGGGGTATTTAATCCCCTTTAGAGCTTTATTATCCTTATTTCTTCAAAAATACAAACTGAGTCAACACTGTTGTTATAATTTGAAAATTTGTGCTAAAAAGCTAGATTTAATGTGAAAATGTTTTCATATAGCCACTTATGTAAAATTTTAAAATTCCAGATAAATTCTGTTAAAAATATTTAATAAAATGCTTGCAATATTTGTTTTGACCATGTATAATTAAAGTCAAAGAAGGTCAGTATATTTGAAAGGACATGCTTATGAAGTATAAAGATTATTATGAAATATTAGGCGTCTCAAAAGATGCTAATGATAAAGAGATAAAAAACGCATATAGGAAATTGGCTAAGAAGTACCACCCAGACCTAAATCAAAATGATGAAAAGGCAGCTGAAAAACTAAAAGAGGTAAATGAAGCCTATGAAGTTTTATCAGATGCTGAAAAGAGAAAGAAATATGACCAATTTGGGTCAGGCTATGATTTTACCAATGGGGCTAACTTCGATCCTTCTCAATATGGCTACGGTGGAAGCTACACCTACTCAACAGGTGGGGACTTCTCAGACTTCTTTAACATGGTATTTGGTAAGGAAGGCGGCCATAAGAGGTCAGGTGGGTTTTCAGGTATAAACTTTGATGACCTCTTCTCTGGAGCAAGGGGGACAAGGCCAAGACAAAAACCTGCAAAAAGACAATACAGTATGGAGATGTCTTTAAGCCTTGAGGAAGCCTTCAAGGGAGGAGAAAAGAATCTCAATGTCAGCATAGATGGAACAAATAAAAATATCAAAATCAAATGGCCAAAAGGTATTTCCAATGGAAAGAAGATAAAGATTAATGGGACAAACCAAGGCATTGATGGAGATATCTTAGTTAAGATTAATATCTATTCAGACTATGAGATAAAGGGCAAGGACCTGGTTCAAACCCTTGATATTTATCCATGGCAAGCCTACTTTGGAGTATCAAAAACCATCAAGACCCTAGATGGAAATATCAAATTAAAGGTACCTGCAAAAATTCAATCAGGTCAATCAGTTAAGCTTTCCAACAAGGGCTTTATTGATATGAAGGGCAACAGGGGGGATTTATACATAAAAATAATGATAAAAAACCCTAGCCACATGAGTGAAAAAGAAGAAGAAATCTACAGGCAACTGAATGAAATAAAATAATTTAGGAGGAAGTTATGAATTTAGAAAAATTTACACAAAAAGCTATAGAAGTAATACAAAATGCCCAAAACATGGCTGTTAAAAATTCAAATCCTCAACTTACAGAAAAGCACCTTGCTTATTCCCTAATGATGGATAGCGACAGCTTGATTTATAGGCTAATAAATTTAATAAATGAAAAGTCAGATAGGATTAGAAGTGACTTGAAAATGCTTTTAGATAGGGAACCAAGCCAATCTGGGGCAGACAATATCTATCCTAATGCCATCTTTCAAAGGATAGTCCTAAAGGCTGAAGATGAAGCCAAGGCCTTGTCTGACTCATATGTAGGCCTTGAACACCTTTTTTTAGCCCTACTAGGAGAAAAGAACAACGATGTAGTAGACCTATTTAAGAACAATGGAATAGACTATGGCATTTTCCGCAAAAAGTTAATTGAATTTAAAAAGGATAAAAATAATTCATCTGGCAATATGGACGAGGAAAGTCCTTTGGTTAAGTACACCATAGACCTTACTGAACAAGCTAGACAAGGGAAGATGGACCCAGTAATCGGCAGGGATGAAGAGGTAAGAAATACCATCAGAATCCTTTCAAGAAGGACAAAAAACAACCCTGTTTTAATTGGGGAACCAGGTGTTGGTAAGACCGCTATCGTAGAAGGTCTTGCCCAAAGAATTGTCAATAATGACGTACCAGAAAGCTTGAGAAATATAAGACTTTTATCCCTAGATATGGCTGCCCTAATAGCAGGGGCAAAGTTTAGAGGGGAATTTGAAGAAAGGCTAAAAGGCGTCCTAAACGAAGTTGAAAAGTCAACTGGTGAAATCGTCATGTTCATCGATGAAATCCACATGATAGTTGGCGCCGGAAAAACCGATGGTGCCATGGATGCAGGTAATATCATGAAACCAGCCCTATCAAGAGGTAGAATCAAGGTAATCGGGGCAACTACCCTAAACGAATACAGACAATATATAGAAAAAGATGGGGCCCTTGAAAGAAGGTTCCAAAAGGTTATGGTAGACCAACCTTCGGTTGAAGATACTATTTCAATCCTAAGGGGTATCAAGGAAAAGTATGAAATCCACCACGGTATCAGGATTTCGGACAATGCTGTCATAGCTTGTGCTACCTTGTCAGATAGGTACATCACAGATAGGTTTTTACCGGACAAGGCCATTGACTTAATGGATGAAGCCTGTGCCATGGTGAGGACTGAAATTGACTCTATGCCTCAAGAATTAGACGACTTGAGAAGGGACTTGCTTCAAATGCAAATAGAAATCACTGCCCTTGCTAAGGAAACAGATGAATCTTCAAAGGAAAGGCTAGAAATCCTTAAAAAGGAAATGTCTGACAAGGAAGAAATCTACAACGAGCAATTTGCTAAATGGCAAGACAATAAGAAAATCCTTGATAAGGCTAATGACCTAAAGGCTCAAATCGACAAGGTTAAGACCCAAATCGAAGATGCTGAAAGGAAGTATGACTTTGAAAGCCTTTCAAGATTAAAATATGGGGACCTTCCAAGGCTTCAAAAGGAACTTCAAGAAGCTGAACAAAAGTCAAAAGAAGAATCCAACCTAAAAGAAGAAGTAACAGATGAAGAAATAGCGGAAGTAGTTTCAAAGTGGACAGGTGTGCCTGTAAGCAAGCTTGTAGAGGGGGAAAGGGAAAAACTTTTAAGATTAGATGAAACCCTTCACAAGAGGGTAATAGGCCAAGATGAAGCGGTAACCGCTGTATCTGAAGCCATCCTAAGAGCACGTTCAGGCTTAAAGGACGAACATAGACCAATAGGCTCCTTTATCTTCCTAGGACCTACAGGTGTAGGTAAGACTGAACTTGCCAAGGCCTTGACAGAAGCCATGTTTGATGACGAAAGAAATATCATTCGTATAGATATGTCTGAATACATGGAAAAATATTCTGTTTCAAGACTTATAGGGGCAGCTCCAGGTTATGTAGGCTATGAAGAAGGTGGCCAACTTACCGAAGCTGTTAGGAGAAAATCCTACAGTGTAATCCTATTTGATGAAATCGAAAAGGCCCACCCAGATGTTTTCAATATCCTACTTCAAGTCTTAGATGACGGCCGTCTAACTGACAACCAAGGAAGGACTGTTGACTTTAAGAACACCATTATCATCATGACTTCAAATATTGGGTCCCAATACCTTCTTGAAGGAATTGATGACCAAGGAAACATCAGCAAGGAAGCCAAGGATCAAGTCAACGCAGCCCTAAAGATGTCATTTAGACCAGAATTCTTAAACCGTATAGATGATATAGTTATGTTTAAGCCTTTATTGAAAGATCAAATTTCAAAGATTATAGACCTAGAATTAGCTAAGACCTTCGAAAAACTTTCAGATAGAAAGATTACTATCAAGGTAGACCAATCTTTAAAAGACTTAATCATCCAAGAAGCCTACGCTCCACAATACGGTGCAAGACCAATCAAGAGATATATTCAAAAACATATAGAAACAGAATTAGCTAAAATGCTTATCTCAGGCCAAATAAAAGAAAAAGACCACGTAAGCTTGATAGCCCAAGATGACCAAATCAAGGTCGTACAAGAATAAAAATAAGTGGCCCCCAAAGCTTTTGGACGGATGTCCAAAAACTTTGGGGGCCTTCTTCTTTCTTATTATGCTATAATAGTCAGTAACAAATATTTGAGGGGATAGATATGAAATCAAAGCTAAATAAGACCATAGATTTTTCCTTGGAAGAGGGTAAAGCCTACCTAGACCAGGCCCTTATCCTGGACCAGGCTAAGGATATAGAAGCTGAAAACTTGATAAATAAAATAGTAAATGGGGACTTCTTTCAAGCTATAAGCCACGTCAAGGACAAGAGCGTGGACCTACTTATAGTAGACCCACCCTATAACCTAAGAAAGGACTATCATGGAAGGATTTTCAGTGAGAAAAAAGGCTTTGAATATGAGGCATTTACCAGAAAATGGCTTGAAGCTGTACTTCCCAAGCTAAAGGATACCGCTTCTATCTACATCTGCTGCGACTGGAAAAGCTCCCTCCTAATAGGGCCAATCCTAGGAGATTACCTTCCAATCAGAAATAGGATTACTTGGATGCGAGAAAAGGGCAGGGGGGCCAAGTCCAACTGGAAAAACTCCATGGAAGACATCTGGTATGCTACCTTGTCAGACCAATACACCTTCAACCTAGATTCCGTAAAAATCAGAAGAAGGGTGATCGCTCCTTACAAGGAATCCGGCAAACCAAAGGATTGGGAAGAAACGTCCAATGGCAATTTTAGAAATACCCACCCATCAAACCTTTGGGATGACATAACCATCCCATTTTGGTCCATGAAGGAAAACACCGCCCATCCCACTCAAAAACCAGAAAAATTAATAGCAAGGCTAATCCTAGCAAGTTCAAACCCTGGTGACCTAGTCCTAGACCCCTTCTCTGGGTCAGGAACCACCTGTGTTGTTGCCAAAAAACTAGATAGAAAATTCATAGGAATAGAAGCCAACCCCCTATATGTAGCCTGGTCTTACAAACGCCTTGAAATGGCAGACCAAGACCCGACAATCCAAGGCTATGAAGACGGAATCTTCTGGGACAGAAACGCAAGAAAATAAGAAAACACCAAAGACGGACCAAACCCGTCTTTTTTTTGACCAACCCCATAGGCAAAAGCATTGTCCAAGCAAAATATTAAATATAAGTAACAAAAATGGCAGTACACTCGCCCGAATTTTTGTAATAATAAGATTATAAAAAACCAAAAGGAGAACATATGAAACCTATGAAGCAAATACTCCTAGAAAACCTAGAAGAGTATAAATATTACAGAAAACTTGTGGAGAGGAAGAAAATAAAAAAGGTAAGAGGAAGCTTAGCTGTATCTATAAATAACGGAAAGATACAATATTATCACTTAACAAGTTCTCAAAACAATAAGAAGAAGAGAACTTATATTAAAGAAGATGAAATGGATTTAGCGAAAAATCTCGTCAACCAAGCATATGTAACAAAGTTTGAAAAGTTAGTTAATTTAAGAATAAAACAAATGGAAGCTATGTTAAAAGACTTTGAAGACTTTGAACTACAAAATCTTTTCGATAATTTGCCAACCTATAAAAAGACCTTGATCAAGGCAATAGGACCTAGTCATGAAGCTTATATTAAAGAGTGGAAAGCAAAAGAATATCAACCAAAGAAATTTGCGGACGGTGACCTGGTTATAATGACAAACAGAGGTGAGAGAGTAAGATCAAAGAGCGAAAAAATATTAGCTGATAAATTTAACGACTTAGGAATAAACTACAAGTATGAGAAACCATTAATTTTAGAAGATGGCACAAAATTGTATCCGGACTTTACATTTATCAGTCCCTATACTAGGGAAGAAATATATTGGGAGCATCATGGAATGATGGATAATCCAAATTATGTAATGAATACAATGAAGAAGATAGAAACCTATGAAAACAATGGTATTTTCAGAAATGAGAAATTAATAGTGACATATGAAAGTTCAGGACATAACTTAAACTATGAATGGGTAGATATCCTGATTAGAAAGCACCTTATTTAACAGAATCAACACGTCCGAATGCCGAAAAAGGCAAAAGGACGTGTAGGGAAAAAGGACTAAGTTGGGGAAATCAACACGTCCGAATGCCGAAAAAGGCAAAAGGACGTGTAGGGAAAAAGGACTAAGTTGGGGAAATCAACACGTCCGAA
>CAYFNZ010000002.1:0-44267 GCA_964344625.1 uncultured Peptoniphilaceae bacterium
AAAGCTTGATAGGGATATAGCCATCTCTATAGGTACTGTAACAGCTCTTGTACCTCATATAGGCTATAAGAAGGCTGCAGACCTTGCTAAGAGAGCTCTTTCTGAAGATAGAAAGGTTAAAGAACTAGTCCTTGAAGAAGGTCTTTTAACTCAAGAAGAACTAGACGAAATATTTGACCCACAAGCCATGACAAAACCTGGTATTGTAGGAAGACACTTATTGATAGAAAAAAAGAGAATATAAATATAAAAGAAAGTTCTATATAGTAGCGGGAATAGCTAGCTGTATAGAACTTTTTTTGTGCCTTTTAATAACTTAATTGAACGTTCATCTTTGGAAGCTTTAGGTAGTCTTCGTGGATGGTCTTTATAGAATCTGTTGGATACCATTTTGATAAGACTATATCGCTGTCATAAACATTAGTAATAGTAAATTGCGGATTAAGCGATATAAAGTTATTATAAATCGAATACAAGGCAATATGATTTTTTGACTGAATCAAAATTAACTTGCCGTCTGGGGACACTAGAGCATTTGTAGCAAAAGGTACCCTATTTAAAACATCTCTCCAGGAAATGTTTTTATTATCATAAGCCCCTATATCAAGGATAGGACTTATTTTTAAAGGAATACTCCTATAAACTGTTCTTCCTGTCTCACTAATGGTGGCTTGAAAGTTTGATACAAAATCCCATGACATCCTATTTCTAACAAGGCCTATATTAGATTGGTCTACCTTGTAGTCTAGAATATTGTCCGATTGATTGCCAATTGAGCGAAGGGTATCTGAAAAGGCCGAATTAAATAGGTCAACAGCCTTTGGACCACCTATGTTATTTACTGTTAATGGCTTATTTTTCGCTAATTGGTTCAAACTGTGAATCTCATAGTATTCATAATTATTAGTAGATACCTGATTTTTATTTGTAAAGGCAATATAGTTGTCATTTACATAGTCAATTCTTCTAGCAACAGACTCTTCTATAAAGTTTATCTTACTAGGTTCATCCCTAAAAGTAGGATTTACAGACACCTTATCTACAATCAGGGGTGATTTATCCTGAGTATAGGACCTTTCGTGGGCTACAGTCCAAAGAACGGAATCCTTTGAAAATACTAGGTTTCTAACTGAAATAACACTTGGTAAAAGGGCTTCTTTCTCCTTTACTACAAAATATGTCACATACTTGTAGTCAAGACTTTCACCTGAATTATTATAATTATTTTTCCTTACCCCCAAACTAAATGCATATTCCATGCTAGCTGGGTTGCTATCAGTGCCTTCTATGGCATTTTTCAGTTCAAGATAATATTCATTTTCTTCTGAAGCATCAATGCTACCAATTTTCTTATATCTTTTCATCTCATTTTTTTGAAAGATTAAGATATCTCCATCAGGTAACTGAATTAGGTCTTGGGATAGGATTTTTTCATCCTGAAACTTATAAACAACTACATTTTCATTTTTAATTTCAAATCCTTCAGGATTTTCCAAGCCCCTACTATTCATATAATCTTGAATATTGATATATCTTGCAGTAATTGTAGGATTAATGATTTTAATATTGTTATAGGCAAATACGGAATTCGTAATAAAAATCTCCTTATCTAAATCCTTTGAATCAGCTTTCGTGAACTTAGTATCTGCGTTTTTATTAGTGAAACTATCTTCTAGTTGCCACCTGCCCATTATATCATTTTCAGAAAGGGGCTTAACAACTGTTAAAAGTCCCTTTTCTTCAGAGGTATAGTCCTTAGAATCCTTTTTTGAGCAGGCACTAAGGACCAATATAGAAAGGATTAGGATAGAAAATAAAAGATACTTGATTCGATTTTTTATCTTTATAGCTTTCATTTTATTCTGCCACCTTTCTTGGGATTACAAATTCTACTGTAGTGCCGTCACCTTCAATACTTGTTATTGAAAGTCTGCCATTATGAGCCTTTACAATTTCCTCACAAATCGATAGACCTAGACCTGTGTGAGACTCACTACTTGTTCCCTTATAGAATTTTTGAGTAACCTTATCTATTTCATCTTCTCCAATACCAATTCCTGTATCTATTACCTGACAAACAACCTTGTCTTCATGACCTTCAATATTTACAACAATAGTTCCTTCTATAGGTGTAAATTTGATAGCATTGTCAATTAAGTTGATAAACACTTGCTTAATCCTATTGATATCAGCAACTACATCAATTTCTCTTTGGTTATAATTAAATAATAAGTTTATTGACTTTTCACTAACCCTTGGCTTTAACTGACTAATTATAGTTTGAGCTGCATCAATTATATTAAAAGTTGACTTTGATAGCTTGAATTTTGGTGATGTAAATCTTGAAAAATCTAAAAGATCTTCAACCATATCAGAAAGTCTATCCGATTCTTTTTCTATGATTTGTAGGCCTTCATTAGTTAAGTCCCTGTCTATTCCATCATCTTGAAGTGTAATTGACCAGCCCTTAATGGATGTAAGTGGAGTTCTCAATTCATGAGAAACAGAAGAAATAAACTCTGTCTTTATAGCTTCTTTTTCAATTATATTCTCACTCATCTGATCCATGGTCTTAGCAAGTTCTCCAATTTCACCTTTATATGGGATGTTTGATTTTTCCTCATATTGACCATCTGAATATTTTTTAGCAACTTCAGTTAATTTATTTATAGGCTTAAAAATCCTCCTAGACAGGTACCAGGATAGGATTCCACCTATAATTGCCGCTACAGAACCAAATATAATAAAAATGATAAATTGCTTAGCGATATTTAGGTCTGTTGACTTAAGGGAGGCACTGGTCCTCAAAACTCCAACCTGAACGCTCTTATCATTAAGTGGTACACTTACTGATAGTATCTTCTCCCTTGTTCCTAAGGAACTTATGCCTGTTCCAGATGTCCCATCCAAGGCTTGCTTAACATCTTCCGCTAATACCACTTCTCCAATTTGATTTGATGCAATATTGTCATATAGCACCTTTCCTGAATTGTCTATAATTTGTATCTGGCCATCAACATTATTTAAAAAGCTGAAGTTTTCATTCAAAACATTATCAGCAAGAGTAAAGTCCCCAAGCTGATTTACATATAATTCAGAAGAAAGTTTCACCTGGGTGTGCATAAAGTTTTTCAGGTTATTATAATGGTAATCCTTAAGTGTTAAATAAGAGAAAAACTCGAAACCTAGGATAAAAATCATAAATATGGCAAATGCATATAAGAAAAGCTTAACTTTAAGGCTATATCTAATGTTATACCAAAGTTTTTTTAATTTCCCCATCTATATCCTACACCCCATACAGTTTGTAAATATTCTGGTTTAGCAGGGTTGTTTTCAATCTTTGCCCTAATACGCCTTATATTTACATCGATAATTTTTGTATCTCCATTAAAATCTTCTCCCCAAGCAAGCTTCATCAATTCTTCACGATTGATGGCCTTACCCTTATTTGAAAGAAAGATTTTTACTATTGCTAGTTCTGTAGGAGTTAAGTCTAATTGCTTGCCATCTTTTGTAAGCTTTTTTGAATAAAAGTCTAGCTTAAATGGACCATCTTCTAAAGAATCATGAACCACTGGCTTTTCGGACTTGTATTCTAGCCTCCTTATTAAAGACTTAATCCTCAATACTAATTCTTGAGGGTTAAAAGGCTTAACTAGATAATCGTCTGTACCTTGTTCAAGACCTAAAATCTTATCAACCTCTTGGCTCTTTGCTGTAAGCATGATAATTCCTATGCCTGGCATCTGGGTCCTTAATATTTTACAAACTTCATAGCCATCGATTCCTGGAAGCATAATATCCAAAATTACAATATCAGGATTTTCCTTGAATGCAAGCTCAACCCCTTCTTCTCCTGTGCCAGCTTCAAGAACTTCAAAACCAGCTCTTTCAAGATTTATTCTAGTAAATTTTCTAATGGCAACTTCATCCTCTACCAATAAAATTTTATGACTCATAATTCCTCCTACAGCTTGTTAAAAGCATCATATATGTCTTTACTATACTTACTAACAACTTCTAAGCCTTTTAGGCTATCTATGTCTATGTCATTTGAAAACTTTAACTTGTATGCTACAAGCTGTTGGTTCTTAAATGACCTATTTTTGTTTTTAAAATATTTTTTGTCCCCTAAAATAGGATAACCAAGGCTATTTAATGTAGCCCTGATCTGATGGGTCCTACCCGTCAATAGCTTAATCTCTAATAGAGAATACAAGCCATTTGTATCCAAAGCCTTAATGTGGGTTATCGATTTTTTCCCACCCTCTTGTGAAGAAACATGGACTACATTATTTTCATCCTTATTAAGATAGTTGACTACTTCTTTTTTGCCAACAAACTTTCCTTCAACTATTGCCAAATAGTATTTTTCTACTAGGTCACTTTCGATTTCTTGATTGAGATATACCAGGGACTTCCTATTTTTAGCCCCGATAATTAGGCCCTTAGTATTCCTATCCAACCTATTAACTATGGCAGGCGTAAAGGAATGCTCTAGCCTAGGTATATATTCCTTTTTATCAATCAAATAGCTTATTAAAAAATCTACAACCGTCTTTCCATAGTCATCACTTGATGCAGGATGGCTCAACATATCATCTGGCTTATCTATAATTAAGATGTCGTCATTCTCAAAGGCAATATCCAAATCTAATCTAGCATTAGGCATTTTCTTGTCATATTCTTTGGCCCAGTCTTCAATGACTTCATCATAGATATAAATATCTACAGAGTCACCCTTTTTTAAGTTATAGGCTGAATCTACCTTTTTACCATTGACTTTTATTCTTTTTTTTCTTAAAAACTTTTGTAATAATGACTTGGGTGCACCCTTTAAGTACTTTTCTAAGAACTTAATCAAGCTTTGATCCGCATCATTTTCTTCTATTAGTATTTTTCTCATCATTTCCCCTTTTATGCTATAATGTGATTATATCAAAATTGTAACTTAGATTCTACAAGGAGGAAAAATGAATAAAATTAAAGATTTTTTCTATAACTTTATTTATATCTTATTGTTGCTAGCTATTCTTCTCGCATCAGGATATGTAGTTTATTCAAATCTTAACTACTTAATGAACTTAAAAAATACTACAAAGATTACTGCTGAGAAGGTTGAAAATAAGGAAGAAAGTCAAGTGAACATTACAATTCCAAAAAACACTGACCTAGAGCAACTATCTAAGCTATTAAAAAGCTATAGCATAATCGACAATGAAGAAAAATTTAAGGAAGAATTCAACAAAATAAATAAGGATGCAAAAATTAAATCTGGAGACTTCAAAATTAAAGGTGATGCTACTTTAGATGAAATAATTAAGTCCCTTACAGAATAATAATCACTAAATACCTATAGATAAAAGTAGGCTTACTCTTATCTATAGGTATTTTTTATATCTTAATTAAGACAAATCAAAAAGCCTTTGGCCATATTTTATTTTTGTGTCTTTTCTTAGGTAAAATTCGCCTGAATCTTTTGGAAAAAGAAGCATTATAGAAGAACCAAATTGAAAGTATCCAACTTCCTCCCCCTTCTTATAGGATTTTTTATCATGTAGGACAATAGAATTAACGTTTACAGCCCCTATATAGATTTGGTAAAAGATTTTTCCTCTCGCATCTTCTAATTTTTGTATAATCCTATAATTTTTAACTATTGGCTTGTCCCCATACTCTAGTCCCATGTCATTTACAGGCTCAGATTTGTCCCCTCTAGAATACTCCTCTAAGACTTTACAATCTGTTATGGCATGAAACCTGTGGTAATTTGCAGGACTTAGGTAGATTAACCCATATTGGCCACCAATTAAGTCTTGGATTTCATTTTTATCCAACAAGTCAGATATTTCATATTTTTTCATCTTAATCATAAATTTGTTATTTTCATCTATCTGACCAAGCTCAGACAAAAGTCCATCGCAGGGACTTGTATAAACAGAAATGTCCTTGTCAATCGGTCTTAGCTTGCCATCTATCTGCCTTATAAAAAAATCATTTAGGCTAGAAAATTCTGCTAGGGGTTTTAGAATCTCCGACCTATCAATCTTAAACTTTTTAATATAGGTATGGATAAACCTCTTACTAAACTTAGAATTAGTAAATTTAATTAATAATTTATTAAAAACTCTTGAATTTAATAGGTTCATAAGTAACCTATAGGATAATTTCTTCATATAATCTCCATCTTACGAAATTGTAATTGATAAATTATCAAAATATTAATATAATAACTATATTATAAAACTTTGAAAGAAAGCGGTAATTAATTTGAGTACAGTTGATAAAGTTAAAAAAAACATTGCAAACGCCCTAACCATTGGAAATATGATTTGTGGTGCAGCTTCAATTCTTGCATCTATTGCTGGATACGAAAAAGTTGCTATATCACTAATAATAATTGCTGGTATACTTGATAGATATGATGGTGCCCTAGCTAGAAAATTTGAATCTCAGTCTCCTTTAGGAGTTCAGTTAGATTCCATGGCCGATGCCATAAGCTTTGGTATCGCACCCGCTGTGCTTGTCTACATGACTAAGTTTTACCCAGTTGAAAAATATTGGATATACTTAGCAATACCAACCATAGTCTATATCGTTTCCGGCCTATTTAGGCTTGCAAGATATAATGCTTATGGCCTAGATGATGATGGTAACTTTATGGGAATTCCAATCACAGCATCTGGCATGTTTTTAGTGGCTATGCTAATGTTTAGTAAGCAATTAAGTTATATTTTCTACCTGGTTTTAATGATTATCCTGAGCTACCTTATGGTTAGCACTCATAAGATCAAAAAGATGTAAGCTAAAATATAATATTCTAAAAGAGGGCTAGTAATAGCCCTCTTTTTTAACCATTGTTTACATATGAATCTATCAAAGAATCTTTTACTTGGCTTTTAAAGACTCCCAAATCTTCTAATATTTCCTTTATCTGAGCATTTTTTGAATGCAAGATAACCTTATCTCTTGCGATAAAATTTATCTCGAATATAGTAGATGCCAGATTCTTTGAATTAAGATTTATATAATAGGCCTCTATATTCTTTGGATCTTCAAGCCTTATCATGGCCAAAGTCGCCTTATCTTTTTCGTCATAGCAATTTAACTTAAAATTCAATTCCTTTTTATACTTTCTATCTCTTTTTTGCTCCCTATACCTATTGGCATTGAAAAGAGCTATCTTTGCCTTAGTATTGTAATAGTTATAGTTGAAAAGAGCCTTTTCGAAAGTATCCAATTTTGAAAATGGTCTTAAATTTAATTCAGAGAAAAGCTTGTTATTCTTTTCGTTAAATTCTAGCTTGTTGAGATGGCCTTGGTCCAAAAGGTCTATATATTGGCTACGAAGTCTAATAAAGTTTTTTAACTTATTGCTTTCGCTTTGTATCACAATTAATCAAGTTCCTTAACTTCAGCCTTTAATTCTTTAGGTAATTTATCCTTTTCTTGATTTAATCCCATATAGAAATCTATCTTAGTTTCTTCTGATAAAGTATTTAGTCTTTCAACTAATTCAACTAGCATTTCTCCTTGCAAATCAACTATATCATAAATACCATCTAGGTACATTTTTTCAATATCGTAGTCTCTTGAAGCTATACCTGAAAGAAAGCCTACAAGTGTGTCTATATTGTTTACTTTATACTTATGAGCATTTATAAGTCTTACAGAATAGTCTAATGTAAAGATATGTGAATCATCCGCATCTATAAAAACAATATTTCCATTTCCGTTAGCTTTTTCCCTGTTAGCTTCTTCGATTAGATATTTAGTTTTTCCACTTCCTGATGGTCCTAATATTAAATAAATCATTTTTTTCTCCTACCTTTCTATATTTAAGTCTCCTTGTACAATCTTATTATAATTCATTTTTGTTATTATTTCATCATGAATTTTTCTCCACGACATACCCCAGTTACAAAAAATAGACTCTTCTTCGGGTACCCTACCCAAAAGCCTTTGAATTACAATATTCTCGTCAAGGTGCCTTAGAAACAAAATTACCCTTCTTTCAAAATCCTTATAGTCGACAGGCTTTATAAGTTGTTTTTCATACATCTCAGCCAACTTGGTATCTTTAACTATGTAAAGTGAATGAACCTTAACTTCATCTACTCCCATTACATTGAGGATTTTTGCGGTTTCAATCACATCTATATCATCTTCCCAAGGTAGGCCAATGATTATATGAACACAAGTTCTCAAGCCACGCTTTTTAATCCTATTCATGACATCGAGAAACTCAGCTAAGCCATGCCCCCTATTAAGTTTTTTAAGTATATGATAGTTAACAGTTTGCAAGCCTAGTTCAATAGTTATGTCTATAGAATTTTCATATTGAAATTTCTTAAGAAAATCTAATTTACTATCACTAATGCTATCAGGCCTGGTGGAAATAGATATTCCTACAATATCTTCAAGCTTACATTGGTTGATGTAGTCAAAAAATACTTCATCATCCATATATGTGTTAGTAAAATTTTGAAAATAGGCTATAAACTTTTGGGCCTTATACTTCTTAGAAATATAAGCCTTATTTATCAACAACTGTTCCTTTATAGAATTAGTGGAAGATACATTTTCAAATGAACCTCCCGATTCACTACAAAAAATGCATCCTCCATATCCTAGTTTACCATCCCTATTTGGACAGGTAATATTATTAAGCTTTATTGGTAATTTATAAACCTTACTTCCATATTTTTCTAACAAATATTCAGAGTATGAATTATAAGGCTTAACTAAAGTCATAAAAGCTTACTCCCAATTTATTAATCCTATTCTTCGTCTTCTTCGATTTCGATATCAAGGTCTACTTCTAAATCATCAGCGACTTCATAATATCTTTCTGCAACTTTTTCAAATTCTTCTTCAGTTTCAATCATGTTAATTTCTATTTCATCATCACCAACTTCATCGAATCTGTATAATAATACTTCATTTTCTTCTGATTCTTCATCTTCAGATAATGGTAATAATGCTATATAATCTTGATCGTCTACATCGAAAATACTAATGACTGCACATTGCAATTCTGAGTCGTCATCCAAAGTTAATGTGATTATATCAAAGTCTTCCATGAAGTCATCGCCATGGTCATGATCGTGGTCATGTCCGCAACCGCATTCTTCATGATGGTCGTGGTCGTGATCATGGTCACAGTCACAGTTGTCATCATTGCAGCCGCAAGTTTTATCAGCTGGCTTTTCTTCTTCATGAGAGCAACTGCACTCACATTCCTTCTTTAATTCTTCTTTTTTATCTTTTTCAGTCATCGGTAAAGCCTCCTATGTTTTAATATTCAATATATACCCATTTTTTTGTTTATTATCAATATATAATTTAAATTATAATCTTGCTAGAATTCCTACTAGAAAATCCCTGGTTCTTTCAGTAGATGATATTGATAACTTTTCTTCAGGAGTATGGGCTCCTATTATATCTGGTCCGATAGAAATCATATCCATATTAGGATATTTTTCTGAAATCAAACCAGTTTCAAGTCCAGCATGGATAGTCTTTACAAGCATTTTTTTGCCATATTGGTCTTCAAATACTTGACTAGCCAAATGGCAAAGTTTAGAGTCAAAGTTTGGCTTCCACATTGGATAACCATCTGAAAAACTAACATCTGCTCCAACAAGTCTTCCCACTTCTTTAATTTTATTAAGTAGGACTTCTTTTTGTTCAAGGTCGCTTGACCTAACTGATAAGGAAATCTTTAGTCTATCTCCAAGCATTTCTACAATAGCTAGGTTATTGGAAGATTCTACCATTGCTTCATCATCCTCAACCATTGTGTTGATACCATGAGGTAGGAGATTTATAGCTGAGAATACTCTTTTAATAGATTCTTCACTTATATATTCCATATCAGCTGTACAATCAAGAAGTTCAATACTTAAGCCAGATTCCCTCTTTAAGTATTGGTTAATAATTTGATTCTTTACTTCTTCAAAGTCTGCTTCAAATTCTTCTAAAGCTTCTTTTGGCACACCAAAACATGCTTGAGCCTTTGAAGGTATAGCATTATGCTTTGTACCACCTGATATGTGGCCAAATAAAATCCTATCTTTTAATTTTAACTTACTGATAAAGTTTACTAATAATTTAATAGCATTTAAGTGTTCTGTCCCTATAGTAAGACCTGAGTGACCTCCCTTTAGACCACTTACTACAACCTTTTTATTTATATAGCCTTGGTCTTTTTTGAAGCTAAGAGGTATTTCTAAATAGCTGTTGATACCACCTGCACAGCCGATAATCATAATACCTTCATCTTCTGTGTCAATGTTTATTAATTTTTTAGCCTTTAACATGTCAGAAGATAGGCCCAAGACACCATCCATACCAGTTTCTTCTGTAGAAGTTATCAGCACTTCTAAAGCAGGATGGCTTACATCTTCACTTTGAAGGATATCCAAGGCCATAGCTACCCCAATACCATCATCAGCACCAAGTGTTGTACCTTTAGCTTTAACCCAATCTTCATCAATAAACATATCAATTGGATCTGTTAAAAAGTCGTGGTCGCAAGTTTCAAGCTTTTCACAAACCATATCCATATGACCTTGAAGACAAACTACGTCATGGTCTTCATAGCCTGGGCTTGCAGGTTTTTTTATAAGAACATTTAGATGTTCATCTTTATATGTTTCAAGTCCTAAACTCTTGCCTAATTGATAAAAATATTCAGATATTTCTTCTTCATTGTTTGAGCACCTTGGTATGGCATTCATCTTGAAGAAGTTATCAAAAGTTTTATGGGCTCTGGATTTGTTTAAAATTTCCATACTAAAAACTCTTTTCTACTTTATATTTCTTTTGTAATTCTTCTGTTTTTTCTAAGTATGCTTCTTGTTGTTTTTGGCCTAATAAGATAGCTTCGATTTCATGCTTATTTGATTCTAGGTCATCTCCCCTAGCAACTTGCTTGTCAACCAATTTAATTATATGGAATCCAAATTGTGTCTTAACTGGTTCAGATAAGCTTCCAACTTCCATTTCTTCTAAAGCATGGTCGAATTCAGGAACCATTTGGCCTGTTGTAAATAGTCCTAGGTCTCCACCATTTTGAGATGAAGGGCAAGAAGATACTTCTTTTGCTACATCTTCGAATTTTTCATCCTTAAGTCTTTCTTTAACTTCCTTAGCCTTTTGTTCATCATCTACAAGGATGTGACTTGCCCTATATTGGTATAATTTGATGAATTGGTCCTTATGGTCATCGTAGTATTTTTTTACTTCGTCATCGCTGACCTTTACATTTTCCAAAACTCTCTTCATTGAAATTTGTCTTAAGATTTGTTCTTTAGCAAATTCAAGTTCCTTTAAGTATTCTGGATCTTCTTCTAAACCATGTTCTAATGCATCAAGGTAGATCAAATGTTGGTTCATTAACTCTTGAGCTACTTGTTTTTTACCTTCTTCGTTATTGAATTGAAGTCCTTGTTGGCCCATTTTAGCCAAGAACTTTTCTACGTCACTTTCTGTTACCTTGTAGCCTTCAGTTTGTAATAAAATTTTATCTTCCATTTTTACCCCCATCATTAATTTTTATTCCATCATTAATAAATATTATTCTTCTTTGTTTATATAGCCTACCTAAAGACCTCTTGAATTGTGATTTACTCATCTTAAAGATTGAATAGATAAGTTTAGGATCACTATTGTCACCCACTCTTAAATATCCACCATTATCCCTTAAGATGGTATAAATCTTCTCACTATCTGAACCCAATTGCTCGTGAACCCTATTATTTCTTGTTAAGTCTATCTTTCCATCAGCCTTAACATTTTTTACCCTAAGTTTCACATGGTCGTTGACCTTCATTATTCCGTCAATTTCATTGGCTGCAAGCATTGCATTGTACTTATTATCAACCAAGATAAAGGCACCGATATCATAATCAAAGGAATATACATGGCCTTCAACCCAATCATTTTCCTTATAAGGAACTTCCTTTGAAAAGTAAGGTCCTACCTTCATGGTAGCTGTTAGCCTGGTTGATTTATCTTCATATAGGGCAACTAGGTAGTAGTCATGCTTTCTAATCTTCATTGTTTGTTCTTCATAAGGAAGGTAAAGGTCTTTTTCAAGGCCCCAATCTAAGAATGCACCTACCTTATTTATGTCCTTTACTTGTAGGATAGCTAGCTGGCCAAGTTCTATTTTAGGTTTTAAGGTTGTTGCTATTGGTCTATTTTCATTATCTTTATAGACAAATACTTCAATCTTTTTTCCAACCTGCCAATCTTTTTTCACAAACTTTCTAGGCAACAAGATGTCTTGTGACTTTTCTTCATCGCTTAAAAATGCCCCAACGGTAGTAAATCTTTGTATGGTTAAAACTTGAGTTTTACCTAATTTAATCATTATAGTCCCGCCTCTCTGGTAAATCCTTCACCTATTACTTCACTGGTGCTATTGATAAATACAAAGGCCTTATCATCAATCTTATTTACCCAATTTTTAATTTTTAAATATTGTGACCTACCTACAATTGTCATAAGAATTTCTTTGTCGCTGCCAGTATAGCCACCTCTTGCCTTATAAAGAGTTGTTCCTCTATTTAATTCCTTGGTGATATAGTCATTTATTTCTTCTATATGAGTAGATATTATGGTCATTTGAATCAAGGTATTAAAACCTGTCAATACCTTGTTAATAGTTAAAGAGGAGATAATAAGAACTAATATCCCATATATAGCCTTTTCTAAACCTAATACAAAGATTGCGGCTATAATAACCATCGAATCAGCTATCATTACACCTGTACCCATACCGATTGAAAAGTATTTATTCAATATCTTAGCAATGATATCAGTTCCACCTGTGGATGCGTTGGCAGTAAAGACAAGTGATAATCCAAGTCCTGTAAGCCCCGCACCAACTATTAGGTTTGTTAATGGGTCTTTTAAGACCATGCCATGATCCTTAAATGTGTAATCATATATAATCAATAGCAAAGAATATACTGTTGTTCCTGTTATTGTATAAACTCCAAATTCCGGTCCTAATACAATAAAGCCAATTATAAATAAGATTGCATTTAGAATAGCTGTAACAATACCTACTTTGACACTTGGAAATACTTGCGATATCAAAAAGGCAGTTCCTCCAACCCCGCCTGAAGCAATTTTAGCTCCAAATAGGAAGAAGTAGGTACCAATTGACATTAGAAATGCTCCGAAAATTATTAGTAATAATCTTTTAATTACTGTCTTAGTTTTCCTTTTTTTCATTGACTTTTCTCCTAAGCATATCGCCTTCAAATACTTTTACTGGCATGTTTATTTTAACAATTTGTTTAGCTTGGTTGGCCATGTCAATCAAGTTATCATCTTGGTCTTTAATATATTCAATCTTCAATTTATGAACTTCTTTGTAAGGTCCAAAAACTTCTATCTCATCCCCTACAACAAATTTGTTTCTTTGTTCTAGTAGGGCTTCTTTCTTTTCTTCATCATATTCTAGTACAGTTGCTAGAAAATCATAGGTCCTGATATAGGCGCTAGAATCATAATTTTGGCCTTTATCATCTGGCTTTCCAAAGAAAAATCCAGTTGTAAAATCCCTATAAGATGCTTTTTTAATTTCTTCTAGAAGCTCAGCTTTTAGCTCTTCTGTATACTCACCCTTGTAATATGCATCTATAGCCAGTCTATAGGCTCTTACAACTGTAGCTACATAGAATTGAGTTTTAACCCTACCTTCAATCTTTAAGCTAGATACACCCGCTTCTATCAATTGGTCAATATATTCAATCAAACATAGGTCCTTAGAGTTGAAGATAAAAGTTCCTCTTTCATTTTCTTCTATTGGGTAGTATTCACCAGGCCTTGTTTCTTCAACCAACCTGTATTTCCACCTACATGATTGAGCACAGTCTCCGTGGTTGGCATCCCTGTGAGTAAAGTAATTACTCAACAAACATCTTCCTGAGTAAGATATACACATTGCCCCATGAATGAAAACTTCAAGCTCCATGTCATCAGGAATATTGGCCCTAATGCTTTTTATCTCCTCAATGCTTAGTTCTCTTGCTAAAACCACCCTTCTAGCACCTAATTTATACCAGAAGTTTACTGTTTCAGCATTGGTAATGCTTGCTTGAGTACTTATGTGTTGTTCCAAGTCTGGTGCTTTTTCTTTAATTCTCATAAAGATACCAGGATCTGCAACTATAACTCCATCTACACCAGCTTCTGATAAGAAAACTACATATTCATCCAGTTTATCAAAGTCAGTTTCATGAGCTATGATATTCATAGTAATATATAGTTTTTTATTCCTATCATGAACATATTTCACAGCTTCTAAGATTTCTTCATTACTAAAGTTTTTTGAAGCTGTCCTAAGGCCGAATTCTTGACCAGCCATAAAAACAGCATCTGCACCATAGTCAACAGCTGTTTTCAATTTATCTAAATCACCAGCTGGTGCTAGTAATTCAACTTTGTTCATTTTGCCTCCTTTACGGTAAGAGCAAGACCATCACCAATTTGAAGAATAGATGTGGTATAACCTTCTTTTGCAACAAGCATATCTAAATAATTTCTAAGTCTTTTTACGATGGTAATTTTACGCCTTTTTACTAGGTCATTATCACCTACCATGCCCCTAAAAAGTATATTGTCAGAAATGATTATCGCCCTATCATCTAATTTATCTTCAATTAGTTCGAAGAACTTTATATATTGTCCCTTAGCTGCATCTATAAATACCATATCGAATTTGCCTTCAAGCTCTGGTAAAGCCTCTAGGGCATCAGCCTCGATAAGATTTATCCTATTTTCAAGGCCATAGTCTACTATATTTTTCTTGGCAATTTTACTCATATCTTCATTTATCTCTATAGTTGTAACTTCTGAGTTTGGAGAATTACTTGCAAAAAATATTGAAGAATAGCCTATAGCCGTTCCAATTTCAAGTATCCTTTTTGGCTTAAAAATAAGCAAAACTGTTTTTATAAATTCAGCCACCTCCCTATGAATTATCGGTATATTATTACTCTCTCCATAGGTTCTTAGGTCTTCTAAGTCTTCACTTACCTTGTTTTTTATATAAATATTGTTTATAAAATCTACTATTTTATCATTATTTATTTCGTTCATCTTCAACTTCCATTACCATTGGCAATATCATTGGATCTCTCTTAAGTTCGGAAAATACATAAGATTTTATCTTGTCTCTAATAGTATTCTTAATTGTGGACATTTCTATCCTCTTGTTGCTCTTATTTAGGTCCTTCATTATTCTTTCAACAATCTTGTAGATTTCATCGAATAATTCGCTTGAACCCTTTACATATACAAAACCTCTTGTAATTATTTCAGGTTTTCCTACAAGCTTATTTGTTTTTGGATCATAGCTTACAGCTACTGCTATTAAGCCTTCTTCAGACAAGTGCTTTCTATCCCTTAAGACTACATTTCCAACGTCACCAACACCTAGACCGTCAACTAAAACTGGTCCGGATTGAACTTGGTTTGTAATTCTTAGGCTATTTCTAGTCAATTCAAAAACATCACCATTTTTACCTACTAGGATATTGTCTGGCTCGATGCCTACAGAAATCGCTAATTCCTTATGCATTTTAAGGTGTCTTGCTTCACCATGAACTGGTATGAAAAATTTAGGTCTAATCAAGGATAGCATTAGCTTTAATTCTTCCCTAGCAGCGTGACCTGAAACGTGAACATCTGCAAGTTTAGAGTAAATAACATTACATCCTATGTTTGTAAGGTTATTTATTACATCCCCCATTGCACCTTCATTTCCAGGAATTGGAGTCGCTGATATAACTACCGTATCTCCTGGCATTAGCTTTACCTTTCTATGCTCAGACTTAGATAATCTTGTAAGGGCACTTAAAGGCTCTCCTTGACTACCTGTAGTTAAAAGAACTATTTCATTGGCATCGAATTTATCAATTTCATTAATGTGTCTTAAAGTGTCTTTCTTTATTCTTAAATATCCTAAATCAATGGCGATTTTGACATTCTTTTCCATTGACCTTCCGGAAATAAATAGTTTTCTATTGTGAAATTCTGTTGCATCAATTACTTGTTGAACCCTGTGAAGGTTTGAAGCAAAGGTTGCAATAATAATTCTTTCTTCTGCTTCAATAAATATTTGCTTAAATGTTTCCCTAACTGTTAATTCACTCATAGTGTAGCCTGGTCTTTCTACATTAGTAGAATCTTGAAGAAGTAGAAGAACTCCTTCCTTACCAAGCTGACCAAATCTTTGTAGGTCCATATAAACTCCATCTATTGGAGTGTAATCTATCTTGAAGTCTCCAGTAAATATAACTTTACCAATATCTGTATGAAGTACTATTGAAGTCGCATCAGGTATTGAGTGATTTACCCTTACAAATTCAATTAAAGTTTGTCCTAGCTTGATGGTTTGTCCTGGATGAACAGTTTTTAAAACTGATGTATCCAAGTTATGTTCTCTTAATTTAACCTCTATCAAACCTAGGGTTAGTTTTGTTGAATAAACTTTGGTTGGTATCCTTTTTAATAGGTAAGGAACTGCACCTATATGGTCCTCATGACCATGTGTTACTAGTAGGGCCTTAACCCTGTCCTTATTTTCTTCCAAATAAGTCATATCAGGTATTACAATGTCAATACCTAACATGGTTTCGTCTGGAAAAGTAAGACCTGCATCAATGATAAAAATATCGTTTCCAATTTCAACTGCGGTCATGTTTTTTCCTATTTCTCCCAGTCCGCCAAGAGGTATAATCTTAATCTTATCGTAGCTCATTTTTCTTCTTACCTTCTTAATGTTTTTCTTTTTAAACTGTGAGTTTTTATTTACTTTTGTTATCGACTTACTAAATTTACTTTTGCTATTGTGTTTAATCTTATTATTCTGTTTGTTTTGTTTAACTATTTTCTCCATTTTTACCTTTCTTATTGTTCTTCCTGGTACTCATCCAAGAGTTCAATATATAAAGATAAGATTTCGTCAAATTCTTTTTTATCATCTATAGTCTCAAAAATAGCTTCATCGTCTTCAAAGCTTAACCTCATGATATATATTTGTTCATCTTCTCCTAACATAGCTGCATACTCTTGATCCTCAACACCAAAAGTATCAAGCAGCTCGAACTCATAGTCTCTAGTACCATCATTTAAAATTATTTTTTCCATATTTTCCATATTTATCTACCATCTAAATAGGATTGCAAAATATAGGTAGCTGCAATCTTGTCGATGTGCTCCTTTCTATTTTCCCTTCTTACCTTCGTCTCCATTAGTACCCTATTAGCTGAAATAGTAGTCATTCTCTCATCAACATAGATAATTTCATTGTCTACTCTCTTTTTTAACAAGTCTACAAAACTCATGACTCTCTGAGCTTGGGGTCCTACTGTCTTATTCATATTGTAAGGCATTCCAACGATAATCTTTGAAACCTGGTATTCTTCAATAATTTTAGCTATTTTTTCTAGGTCTTGGTCGACCTTTGTCCTTTTTATTGTCTCGTGGGCACTGGCAATCATAAACATCGGGTCGCTTAAGGCAACTCCAATAGTTTTAGTTCCGACATCAAGCCCCATGTATCTTTCCATCTTGGTCTTCCTCCAGTAATGTATAAACTGCACAATGCAGAGCTCATTTCCCAAGCTCTGCATTTGTAATTATTACTTATGTGGATTATTTCTTACTAATATTATTATTTTCTAAATAATAAGTTAGCAATTCATCTAACAGTTCATCCCTGTCTATTTGTCTAATCATTTTCCTAGCATCCTTATGACTAGTAATGTAAGATGGGTCACCTGATAATACGTATCCTATCAATTGATTCTTTGGCTCATAGCCTTTTTCAATCAAGGCATCATATACGTTTTTTACAATATCTACAATTTTTTCATTACCTTCATGAGGCAATTTAAATAGCATGGTTTCTTTCTTATCATTGAACATAAAAGCCTCCTATTTATTAGCAATAAATTCTACAACTTCTTCTAAAGCCTTGTCTAAAGCTTGAATATCCTTGCCACCTGCAGATGCAAAATCTGGTCTTCCACCACCATTTCCACCTGTCTTTTGAGCGACAAATTTTACTATTTTACCAGCGTTGAAGCCTTCTTTTGTTAAGTTTTTAGAAATAGAGCTTAGGAATAATAGCTTGCCATCAAAAACACTTGCGAAAACTATTACCATGTTTTCGTGTTTGTCCTTGATTTTGTCTGAAATGTTTCTCATTTCATCCATAGACATTCCGTCAAACTTATTAATCAAAAGATTGTAGCCATCACATGCTGTAATTTTACTACTTAAATCATCGGCAGCTTGACCGTCTTTTAATGAATTTAATTCCTTAATTTCCTTTTCAAGCTTAGATGTTTTTTCTTGTAATTCATTTATACGATTTAATATATTGTCATTTGTTGACTTAAGAGCTTGTGCATATGATTCCTCTTTTGCTTCAAGATTATTAATATACTCGTAGACCTTATTGCCAGTAATAGCTTCTATACGTCTTACACCTGCAGCTATTCCGCTTTCAGATATAATCTTAATCATTTGCACTTCTGAAGTATTCTTAACATGGCAGCCTCCACACAATTCTGTTGAGAAATCTCCCATGCTTACCACTCTTACTACGTCTTTATACTTATCTTCAAATAGGCCTATTGCACCCATTTCTTGAGATTTCTTAAGGTCAGTAAGTTCTATATTTACATCAAGACCTAAAAATACTTGTCTATTTGCAATCTCTTCAATCTTCTTAAGGTCTTCATTGCTAATTGCTTCAAAATGCGTAAAGTCAAATCTTGTCCTATTTTCATCTACATGAGATCCAGCTTGCTTGATATGATTACCAAGCACCATCCTTAAAGCCTTGTGAAGGATATGAGTTGCTGAGTGATTCTTCGTAATAGCAAGTCTTCTATCAAGGTCAACCTTTGCTATAACTTCTTCTTCAAGGCTTAATTCACCTTCAAGGACTTCAACAAAGTTATAGTAGGTTTCTTCAGCGTTCTTTTTAGTATCAAGAACCTTAAGTTTAGCTCCAGATGATTCTATAATACCCTTATCTCCTACTTGTCCACCACCTTCACCGTAAAATGGTGTTTTTTCAAGGATGATTATAGCCTTATCATTCTTTTCTATCTTAGAAACTTCCTTTGAGTCTAGAAGAAGAGCCTTTACTTTAGTTGAAACTTCAAGATTATCATAGCCAACAAATTCAGTCTTACCATAGCCTTCAATATTCACTTGGTCTTCTTCCCAGCCACCTTCGAATCCTTTAGATCTTCTAGATGTTTCTTTTTGAATTTGCATTTGTTCCTTAAAGCCTTCTTCATCAACTTCAATTCCGTTGTCAGCTGCAATTTCAATAGTCAAATCAATTGGGAAGCCGTAAGTATCATATAGCTTAAAGGCGTCTTTGCCACTAATTTGAGTCTTATTAGCAGCCTTTAAATCCTTTATTAGTGAATTTAATATTTCCAAACCTTGGTCTATTGTTTCTTGGAACTTGTCTTCTTCTTGCTTAACAATCTTAACTATTCTATCAAAGTCTTCTAGTAATTCAGGATATTCAGGTTTATATATATCAGCAACCACTCTAACGATTTCTGATAAGAAGTTACCTTTAATTCCTAAAAGCTTGCCATGTCTATAAGCCCTTCTAATCAGTCTTCTTAAAATGTAGCCCCTACCTTCATTTGATGGAATTACCCCATCATATATCAAGAAGGACATAGCCTTTGAATGGTCCATAATAACCCTAAAAGATTCATCGTCTTTCGGATTGTCACCGTATTTCTTTCCTGATAATTCTTCAATCTTTCTAAGTAAACCTGAGAAAGAATCTAATTCAAAGATATTAGAAGCACCTTCCAGAACTAGAGCTAGTCTTTCAAGTCCCATACCTGTGTCTATGTTTGGTGCAGGTAATGGATTATAATTGCCTTCTGAGTCTTTGTCAAATTGAGTGAATACTAGATTCCAGATTTCCATATATCTGTCATCTTCATTTTCGCTAAATGCTTCCCCTCTATCATAGTGGATTTCAGAACATGGGCCGCATGGACCTTCTTCTAATTCCCAGAAGTTATCTTCCTTGCCTAATTTCTTTATTCTGTCAGCAGGAACTCCGATTTTATTGTGCCAGATGTCATAAGCTTCTTGGTCTTCTTCATAAACTGTTATATATAGTCTTTCAGGGTCTAACTCTAAAACTTGTGTTAAAAACTCCCAAGCCCAAGAAATTGCCTCTTCTTTGAAATAATTTCCAAAAGAAAAATTACCCAACATTTCAAAAAATGTAGCATGTCTATGAGTCTTTCCTACATTATCTATATCTAAAGTCCTTAGACATCTTTGACTTGAAGTCGCCTTGTTATTAGGCATTTTCTTAGTGCCTGTAAAATATTCCTTCAAAGGAGCCATACCTGCGTTTATTAGCAATAAGCTCTTGTCTTTTTCTGGAATAAGTGAATAACTTTTTAATCTTGTGTGACCTTTTGATTCAAAAAAGTCTAAAAATGCTTTACGAATTTCATTAAATTTTAACTCTTTCATCTATTTCTCCTTAAGTATCTCCGATAATTATAACATATTAAAGAGATTTATTGTATTCTAAAGTCTATATGTCATCCAATGTCATATTGTCAATCACTTCATTGACAGCTCTATCGACTTTAATAAAAACATGTCTTGTAACACAGTCGATCATATCGCATTCAGTATGGTCATTACAGTCAGATGAATAATCTATGCTTCCCTCTAAAGCTCTGATGACTTCACCAACACTGATTTCTTTTGGATTCTTCGCCAAGATATAACCGCCAAATTTCCCCCTCTTAGAGATAACTATATGAGATTTCTTCAACCTGATAAATAATTGCTCTAAATAATTTTGGCTCAAATTCAAGTCATCAACTAAACGAGGTAAAGAGATTGGCCCTTCTTCATAATGTTGTTTTAAATAATAGACTGCTCTAAGTCCATATCTGCTTCTTGTAGTTAATTTCATTTTACTCTCCTAGCCTCTATTATATATTAAAAGATGAATTATAAAAACTTTAAAACCAATCAATTGACAAATCCTGTATAATTGCTATTATCGATATAGGATAAAATGATAAGGAGTAATTTTTAGATGAAAAGACTTTTGTTTAACCACAAGCTCGGCCAAGAACATAAACCTATGACCAAGGTAGAAGAATATGGCTATTTAAACTTGGGAGTTATTTTAATAGCTGTCGGGGTCTATTTTTTTAAGTTCCCCAATAATTTTGCAATAGGAGGAGTCAGTGGTATTTCCGTCCTATTAAATGCTTGGATGCCCAGCTTAAATGCCCCTACCATCAACTTTATTTTAAATATGGTATTTTTAGCCTTGGGGATTTTGATTTTTGGTAAGAATTTTGGTTTAAAGACAGCCTACGCAACTATCTTGCTTTCTGTCCTTATAAAGCTATTTGAATATATAGCACCCATTAGCCAACCTCTAACAAACCAACCCTTCTTAGAATTAATTTATGCGGTATTATTACCTGGTATTGGCGGTGGTATGTTATTTAATATTAAGGCATCTTCTGGTGGTACAGATGTCTTAGCTATGGTTCTAAAAAAATTCACTTCCTTAGATATAGGTAAGGCCCTTTTCGTTAGTGATATAGTTATAACCGGCCTAAGCTTTACAGTCTTCGGTCCTGAAACTGGCTTACTTTCCACTCTAGGCCTTTTCACTAAGTCTACCCTGATAGATATTACAATAGAAAATATGAACAGGGTAAAGTTCTTTACTATAGTAACAGAAAAACCTGATGAAATATTAGAATTTATCAAGGTAAATCTGCACAGAGGGGGTACAATCCAAACTGGTAAGGGAATTTATCTTCAATCTGAGAAGACCATAATTAATGTTGTAGTAAATAACTACGAAGGAACTCTTCTGAGAGACTATGCCGAAAAAGTTGACCCGCACTGCTTTATTACTATCTTAAAAACAAGCGAAATAATTGGTAAAGGCTTCCATTACATTGCCTAAGCAAAAAACAATCTATTGAAGAGATTTTCTCCAATAGATTGTTTTATTTTAAAATCCATTATTTTTTCCATATAAAGCCCCTTGGCTTTTAGAGAAAAATTAATCTTTTCTTTAGCTTCATAGCTTATGATGCAATCATATTTACTATTTGTACCTATTCTGGTATCTGCAAAATTTTTAACTATAAAAAACCTTGCTTATTAAACCTTTCATCTTTTACCTTCTAGCAACTAATAAATATCTATTAAACTACTATATTTACAATCTTTTTAGGAACGTAGATTTCTTTTCTAATTTCCTTATCGGCAATTTGTGATTTAATAATATCATTTTCCTTGGCTAATTTTAGGATTTCATCCTTTGAGATATCCAAAGAAACCTTTAGGGTAGTTTTTACCTTGCCATTTATTTGAACAGGAATTTCTATACTATCTTCAACTAACTTATTTTCATCATAGCTTGGCCAAATGTTTTGATTAGCTATTTGCTTGTCGTGGCCCATAAGTTCCCACATTTCTTCTGTCATGTGAGGCGCACATGGATTTAATAAGATTAGATATGTTTCAAGTTCCTTTCTATTTATGCTTCCCTTTGCCTTAAAAGCATTAGATAGGGTCATAAGTTGAGCAATCGCAGTGTTAAACTTTAGGTTTTCATAATCTTCAGATACTTTCTTTATAGTTTGGTTTATTAAGATTTCAAGGTCCTTACTATAAGTATCCCCATCAACTAAAATATCTTGAAGGTCCCAAACCCTGCCTAGGAATTTTCTAACTCCCACTAGGGCTGTATCTGACCATGGCACTGATTGAGTGAAGTCTGAAATAAACATTTCATAAGTCCTTAAAGAGTCAGCTCCATAATCCCTAACTATATCGTCAGGATTAACTACATTGCCCCTAGATTTAGACATTTTTTCGCCATTTTCGCCCAAAATCATACCATGAGAAGTCCTCTTCATATATGGTTCTTTTGTTGGGACAATGCCTAAATCATACAAGAACTTGTGCCAGAATCTTGAGTATAGAAGGTGAAGAGTTGTATGTTCATTTCCTCCATTATACCAATCTACTGGACCAAAAAAGTCAACTGCTTCCTTGCTTACTAATTCCTTATCATTATGAGGATCCATGTATCTTAGGTAGTACCAAGAAGAACCAGCCCATTGTGGCATGGTGTCGGTTTCCCTGTGAGCATGGCCTCCACACTTAGGACAAGTTGTATTTACAAAGGATTCAAGCTTAGAAAGTGGTGATGACCCATCATCTGAAGGTTCATAATTTTCAACATCAGGTAAGGTTACTGGTAGGTCTTTTTCATCGACTGGTTGCCAGCCGCACTTTTCACAGTAAACCATTGGAATTGGTTCACCCCAATATCTTTGTCTTGAAAATACCCAGTCTCTAAGTTTGAAATTTTTCTTTTTATTGCCTAATTTATGTTCTTCAACATACTCAATTATTTTTTTCTTAGCATCTTGGACTTCAAGACCATTGATAAAGCCTGAATTTACAATTGTGCCAGTTTCTGTATCTGTATATGGACCTTCTTCTATATTGCCACCGGCAACTACTTCAACTATCCTTTGCTTGAATTTCTTTGCAAATTCATAGTCTCTTTCGTCATGAGCAGGAACAGCCATAATAGCTCCCGTTCCATAGGTAATCATTACATAATCTGACACCCAAATAGGCATTTCTTCCTTACTTACAGGATTTACAGCTGTAAGACCTTCTATTTCTACCCCGGTCTTATCCTTATTCATTTGAGATCTTTCAAAATCAGACTTCTTATTGGCTTCAAGCTTGTAGGCTTGAATTTGGTCATAATTTGAAATCCTATCCTTTAATTGTTCAATTATCGGATGTTCTGGAGCTATTACCATGTAGGTAGCACCAAAAATTGTATCGGGTCTTGTAGTAAATATCCTTAGTTTTTCATCTGAATCCTTAATTGAAAAATCAATTTCAGCCCCAAAAGACCTACCAATCCAGTTTCTTTGTTGAGCCTTGATTGAGTCTATATAATTTACTTCATCAAGGTCATCAATTAGTCTATCTGCATATTCAGTAATCTTAAGCATCCATTGGTTCTTTAGCTTGTGTTCTGTAGGAGTTCCACATCTTTCACAAACCCCGTTAACAACTTCTTCATTAGCTAAACCTACCTTACAAGATGGGCACCAGTTTACTGGAAATTCCTTCTTGTAGGCAAGACCATGCTTATACATTTGGATGAAAATCCATTGAGTCCACTTATAGTAATTAGGATCAGTTGTATCTACTGCCCTATCCCAATCAAAACTAAAACCTATTGATTTAAGTTGTCTTGTAAAGTTTGCAATGTTTTCTTTAGTAACTATGCTTGGATGAATCTTGTGTTTGATAGCATAGTTTTCAGTAGGTAGGCCAAAAGCATCAAAGCCCATTGGGAATAGAACTTCATATCCTTGCATCCTTCTTTTTCTTGCTACCACATCCATGGCAGTATAAGATCTTGGATGTCCAACGTGAAGTCCTTGACCTGAAGGATATGGAAACTCTATCAGACCATAAAACTTTTCCTTGTCCCTATTCAATTCAGTCTTAAAAGTTTTTTCTTGGTCCCAGATTTTTTGCCATTTCTTTTCAATAGCATTTGGGTTATATTTATTCATCATAATCCTCCAAATTAATTTAGTCTTGGTGCATTGAATTTACTGTTCTTGGATATGGGATGACGTCTCTGATATTTTTCATACCAGTCATGTACATAACCATTCTTTCAAATCCAAGTCCATAGCCACCATGCTTGCAGCCACCGAATTTTCTAAGGTCTGTATACCATTGATAGTCTTCAGCCTTAATACCTTTTTTCTTCATAAGGTCTAAAAGAACGTCTTCTCTTTCTTCCCTTTGTGATCCACCAATAAGCTCACCAACTCCAGGAACTAGAAGGTCACAAGCTGCGACAGTCTTCTTATCATCATTTAATCTCATGTAGAATGACTTGATATCAGCTGGGTAATCAGTTACAAAAACTGGACCATTAAATACTTCTTCAGATAGGTATCTTTCATGTTCAGTTTGTAGGTCTGAACCCCATTCAACCTTGTATTTAAAGTCCTTTCCAGACTTTTTAATTAAGTCGACAGCTTCAGTATAAGTAATCCTTGCAAATTCAGAATTAGCAACATTTTCAAGTCTTTCAATCAAGCCCTTGTCAATGAATTGGTTAAAGAACTTCATTTCTTCAGGAAGCTTATTCATGACAGTCTTAATAATGTATTTAACCATAGCTTCAGCTAAATCCATTACATCATCTAACTCTGCGAAGGATATTTCAGGTTCTACCATCCAAAACTCTGCAGCATGTCTTGGTGTATTTGAATTTTCAGCCCTAAATGTAGGTCCGAAAGTATATACATTTCCATAGGCCATAGCGTAGCCTTCTACTTCAAGTTGGCCTGAAACTGTAAGGTTAGCGTGAGAACCAAAAAAGTCTTTTCTAAAGTCAACTTCATTGTTTTCATCCATTGGTACATGGGCCATATCAAAAGTAGTAACTTGGAACATTTCTCCTGCGCCTTCTGCATCACTTGCAGTAATTATTGGGGTATGAACGTAAACAAAGCCCCTCTTGTTGAAAAATTCATGTATGGCAAATGCTATTTCTGACCTAGTTCTAAATACCGCATTGTAGGTATTTGTCCTTGCTCTTAATGAAGGAAGGGTCCTTAAGTATTCTAATGTATGTCTCTTGTTTTGTAGTGGATAAGACTTGTCTGAATCGTGTAATACAGTAATCTTTTCTGCTTGTATCTCAAATTTTTGCTTTCCACCTTGAGTTAAAACTAATTTACCTTCAACTTCAATGGCTGCAGAAAGACCTAGTTGAAAGATTTCTTTAAAGTTTTCTAAATTTGAATCTACAACTACTTGTAGGTGTTCAAAAAAACTTCCGTCATTTATTTCAAGAAAACCTATATTTTTTGATTCCCTACTTTTTCTAATCCAACCACAAAGCTTTACATCTTTGTCTACAAACTCTTCATATCTCTTGCTTAATTCTTTAATCTGCATCGTTTTTCCTCTCATTTTCTTTTATCGCTTGGAGTCTTTCATTTAATCTAGACTCATAGCCAATCTTTTTTCCTTGATAAAAGCTCACATCTTTGACTTCATCAGGAAGGTAAGATTGTCTTACATATCCATAATTATAATTGTGTGGGTACTTATATTCAAGTCCATGACCCAAATCTTTAGCCCCAGAGTAGTGGGCATCCCTCAAGTGTAGAGGTGGTTGACTCGGGGGATTGGACTTAATAAAGCCTAAGGCGGAGTCAATTGCTAAATATGCACTATTTGACTTTGGAGCCAGGGCCATGTAAATAACTGCATGGGATAATATTATTCTCGCTTCGGGCATGCCTATGGCATCAATTGCTGTAAAGGCTGATGCCGCAACATTCAAGGCATTAGAATCGGCAAGGCCTACATCTTCTGATGCAAAAATCATAATACGCCTAGCTATAAATTTAATATCTTCTCCAGCCTCAAGCATTTTCCCTAAATAATATACTGCCGCATCAGGGTCAGACCCCCTCATGGACTTTATAAAGGCCGAAATCGTGTCATAGTGAGAATCCCCATCCTTGTCATAATAGGAGGTTTTCTTGATGATAGAGTCCCTCATGTCTTCTAAAGAAATATGAATTTTATCATCTTTTTTCTCACTTGATAAAACGGCAATCTCTAAACTATTTAATAAGGACCTCGCATCTGAGTGAGATGAAGAAATCAGATAATTGATAGCCTCCTCATCTAAGTCAATATCCATATTGCCAAGTCCCTTATCCTTGTCATTTAAAGCCCTTTGCATTACAAATCTTAAGTCTTCTTCTGAAAGTGGCTCAAGTTGAATCAAATGGCACCTCGATAAAAGAGCCTTATTAACTTCAAAATATGGGTTTTCTGTAGTAGCCCCAATAAGGATAATTAAGCCTTCTTCAACATATGGTAACAAAGCATCCTGTTGCAACTTATTAAACCTATGAATCTCATCTAAAAATAAAAGAGTCTTCTCACCGTACATAGAAACATTTTTCCTAGCTTCATCAACAAGGTCCATAATATCTGATTTTGAAGCAGACACAGCAGAAAGCTTTTTAAAATGCATCTTAGATGACCTAGCTATAATAGATGCCAGGGTGGTCTTACCTGTTCCTGGTGGCCCATAAAGAATCATTGACGAAATCCTATTGGCCTTAATCATCCTATAAATTGGCTTTCCCTTAGCCAGCAAGTGCTTTTGTCCAGCATATTCTTCTAAAGTCTCAGGCCTCATACGAGCTGCAAGAGGAGAATCCTTCTCGAAAACATCCCTTTCATTGAGCTCAAACATATTCAAATTATCCAAGCTAAACTCCTTTTACTCAATTTAACCACAATCTAAAAAAGTGTATCAGAAAATCTTCTGATACACCCTAGAATCATTCGTCCTTTAAGTTCTCAATCTCGTCATAGAATGTTTCTACATCCTCAAACTCCCTATAGACTGAAGCAAATCTGACATAAGCTACCTTATCAATCTTTTTTAATTTTTCCATTACTAAATCGCCTATATAGGCTGTAGTAATTTCTTTTTGATTAAGATGGTTTAGTTCAATTTCTATCTCATCTACACTCTTTTCAAGTACAGACATAGGAACAGGTCTTTTCTCACATGACCTTACCATACCATTTAGGAGCTTGGTCCTAGAAAATGCTTCCCTTGTTTGGTCTTTTTTAATAACCACAAAGCTTTGGTCTTCATACCTTTCATAGGTAGTAAATCTTTTGCCGCAGCTTAGACAAGTCCTCCTTCTCCTAATTGCACTATAGTCTTCAGTAGGTCTTGAGTCTATAACCTTAGAATCTTGAAAACCACAAAATGGACATTTCATACTATCCTCTTAAGAATGGTGGAATGATGAATCCATCGTCTGAAGATTTTTCATCTTTTTTTTCTGTATTTGTAGATGAAATTGTATTCTTGCTAATCTTATTAGCATCAAATCCTGTACCGATTACAGTAATCTTAATTTCATCCTTTAAGCTTTCATCAAGTCCAGCACCAAGAATAATATTAGCGTCTTTATCTATAGTTTGTCTGATTAATTCAGCAGCTTCATTGATTTCGAATATACCGATATCAGCAGCTGTAACGTTGATTAATACAGCCTTAGCTCCATCTATTGAAGTTTCTAATAACGGACTCTTAATAGCAGCCTTAGCAGCTTCTAGAGCTCTATTTTCACCAGATGCGGTACCAATACCCATATGAGCTATACCTTGGTCTTTCATTACAGATTGAACGTCTGCAAAGTCAAGGTTGATCATGTTAGGAACAGCTATAAGGTCTGATATACCTCTGATACCATCTAATAATACTTGGTCAGCCATACCAAAGGCTTCAAGCATTGAAGTTCTCTTTTCTGCTATTTGTAATAATCTATCATTTGGGATAACAATAAGTGTATCTACTTGATTTTTTAATTTTTCAATTCCTTTTTCAGCTTGAATTTGTCTATTCTTTCCTTCAAACATAAATGGTTTTGTAACTACAGCAACAGTTAAAATTCCCATTTCTTTAGCAACGCTAGCTACTATAGGAGCTGCACCTGTACCAGTTCCACCACCCATACCAGCAGTAACGAAAACCATATCTGAACCAGAAAGTATTTCAGCTATTTCATTTTTACTTTCATCTGCAGCCTTTTCTCCAACTTCTGGATTTCCGCCAGAACCAAGACCACGAGTTAATTTCATACCAATTTGTAGCCTTTGATCGCTATCGATAGCATCCAAAATTTGCTTATCTGTATTGATAGCCACAAATTCAACGCCCTTTACACCGGCATTTTTCATCCTGTTAATAGCGTTATTACCACCACCACCAACACCGATTACTTTAATTTTTGCCAAACCAGTGTTATTCATTTCCATATCAAAACTGTTCATACTTTCCTCCACTTGCACAAATTTATATAGAAGTTTATTCTTATTTTCAATTATAGTTATTATATCAATTAATTATTGTTTTATCAAAAAATAGTTACAAAATTATTTCGAAATAATTTCTTTTTCAGGTCTTATTTTTATCTCTGCCCTAGCTTTGTCTTTCGAGTTATTATTTATCTTAGATACGTTCAAGACAATCCCCATCATAGAAAAGAATAGGACTATTGAAGTACCTCCAAAGGAAATAAATGGCAGAGTAATACCAGTATTAGGTATCAAATTCATTGACACCCCTATATTTATTATAGATTGGTAGAGATACAAGGCACCGATTCCCACCAATAAATATTTGGCGAAAATGTCTTTTGACCTCAATGCTTCCCTAAATATCAAGAAAAATAAGGCGAAAATTGCTGAAATAAAGATTATCGATCCAAAAAATCCAAACTCTTCTGCTATTACAGCAAAAATCATATCATTTACTACTTCATTAGCCAAATATCCATATTTTAATACTGACTTGCCATAGCCTACTCCAAACAGGCCTCCCCTTGAAACTGCAAAAAGCGAGTTTAATATCTGCCAAGATATTCCCTGTCCTTCTGCATACTTTTCAGGATCAAGCCAGCCCCTAATTCTATCCATCTGATAGCCTAAGCCCAAAAGATAAAACACTAAAAGGCCCAATATGACTAAACCAGCAACAGGAAGGATGAATTTCTTCCTAAATCCACCAATCAAATATATAGTACCTAGGGTAGCAATAATAGTTATTGAAGTAGATAGGTCGGGTTGTAGCATAATTAATCCGGTAGGTATTACTATTATAGCAGCAGTTTTTACAAGACCTTTTATATAACTGTCTTCATTCTTTTTATTTTTAATCAAGAACTTTGATATAAAAATTATGCTTGCTATCTTATACAAGTCTGATGGCATAAACTGAACTATACCAAGATTAAGCCCCCTTCTTGCATAGCCATTATATAAAACTGACAGAGGCGAAAATAGGCCCAACAAAATAACTATAATACTAGCAAGCCAGATAAGACCGGCATACTTGTGATAAAACCTATAGTCAATGTGAGAAACTAAGAACATGAGAATCACGCCCAAAAAGACGAAGAATGCTTGCTTGATAGCATAACTAACACTACTAGTTCCATATTTAATTGTTAAATTTGCTGATGCACTCAAGATAACAAAAATACCAAATATCGATATCAAAATAGGAAATACCGCTATTGACCAATTTATATTGAGCCCCTTTGAATACCATTTTTTCATAAATTATTTACTAGTTGCTTAAAATGCCTTCCTCTTTCTTCAAAATTTTTATACATATCCCAGCTAGCGCAAGCCGGTGAAAATAGAACTACGTCCCCTTTTTCTGCATATCCCTTAGAAAGCTTAACCGCTTCTTCAAGGTCTTGGCACAAGTCTACATTTAATCCATAGGCCATTGCCACCTTTTCAAGGTCGTATTTGGTCTGTCCAAATAAGATAACATTTTTTATATTAGTTCTATCTCTAAATAAGTCTCTATAATCCGCTTTTTTATCATAGCCGCCAGCTATGAGGATTATAGGATTTTCAAAACCATCCAAGGCTTTAACAGTAGAATCTACATTAGTTCCCTTAGAATCGTTATAATACTTAACACCATCAATTTCTCTAACTTCTTCAATCCTATGCTCGATTGGGTTTAAGGCCATAATCCCCTTTTTAATAGCTTCTTGACTTATATTTAAGCCAAGAGCTACTTCTGTAGCAAAAAGTGTATTTTCAAGATTGTGCCTACCAACAAGTTTGATATCAGATTTTGAAATTATAGATTTTTCTCCATCAATATAGAAATATTCATCGATACAATATGTACCCTTTTCAACCGGCCTTTGGCTAGATATCTCCCTAACTGTCGCCTTAGTAATATCCTTTACTAGCTTAGAACTGTGGTCATCAGCATTTACGATTATGATATCATCTGGGGTTTGACTTGCAGTAATTTGCAATTTACACCTAGTGTATTCTTCGTAAGAACCGTGCCAGTCAATATGGTCGGGCGTAATATTAGTAAGACAGGCAATTTTTGCCCTAAAGCTACTTGACGAAGCTAATTGAAAGCTTGATATTTCAAGTACATAAACTGTGTCCAAGCCATTTTCAACAATCTGCCATAAAAGTCCAACGCCGATATTACCTACGACCTTGTTCTTTATATTTGCATGAGTTAAAATGCTTGATACCATATGAGTTGTTGTTGTTTTTCCATTAGTGCCAGTTATGGCTACAAACTTAATATCTTTAAAAAGTCTATAAGCCAATTCTATATCTGAAACTACCTCAAGGTCATTTTCTTGAGCCAACTTTATCAAAGGATTATCCAGCCTGATTCCTGGACTTTTTAGAAGATAAGCTATCTCTGAAAAATCCAAGCTATCAAGGTCTTCTAAAACCTCAACCTTATACTCCTTCAATTCATCTAAAGCCTTGTAAAAATCCTCATCCTTTTTATCAGCATAAACTAGGACTTCATATCCTAGGTGACTCAAGGCTTTAGCTGATGAAATTCCTGTTATCTTTAGGCCAAATACTATTATTTTTTGTTTTTCCATCTCAGACCCTCATCATATAAATAGTTAAAGCTGTAAAAATGATGCTTGCTAGCATAAAGCCTGCAACTATCTTTGGCTCTTTATAGCCCTTTAATTCGAAATGGTGGTGAAATGGGCTCATCAAGAATATTCTCTTTCCCCTAGTCTTAAATGAAATTACTTGAATGATTACACTTAAGGCTTCTGCCACAAAGACTCCACCAAGTATTAATAAGAACAAAGTACTATTTAATAAGACCATCATTGAGGTAATAGCCCCACCTATAGCCATAGATCCTGTATCCCCCATAAAAACTGACGCTGGGTTGGCATTAAAGGCTAAAAATCCTAAAAGAGCTCCTGCAAATATCATCGCTTGGTCTGCAATTGACTTGTTTGAACCTACTGCAATTACATATATACCTATAAAGACAGGGATAGCAACTGATGAAAGAAGGCCATCAATCCCATCTGTTAGGTTAACTGCATTGGTAGCTCCTACAAAGGCTAATGTCATAATAGGAATTACAAAAATTCCTAAAAATACTAGCTTATTAGCAAAAGGAATTATCATGTAACCCATATTATCTTTCAATAAATAAATTAATAAAGATAGGACAAATGAAACTCCTACTTGTAGGAGTAATTTTTGCTTTTCGTTTAAGCCTTCATTTTCACGTTTTTGTACCTTTGAATAGTCATCTACAAAACCAATAAGGCCAAATAAAAGTGTTGAAAGCAAGACCATAATCACTTCAAAACTCAGGTCCAATAAAGCCAATGAAAGGACCAAAAATACCCCTACAAAAGCAAGGCCTCCCATAGTTGGGGTTCCAGCTTTTTTATAATGTTCCTTATTTCCTTCTTCCCTGATTGGTTGCCCAACCTTCATCCTTATTAGGATGGGAATTAAATATTTCGTAGCTAAAATTGATAAAACTATAGAAATAATAAGTTTCAATTCTACTGTCATAATCTCCTCCAAATATTAATTAGTCTTTAGCTTAATGCGGTCATTTATTTTCATCTGACCATAAGCCTTAGGTAACTGCTCTTTAATTGTATCCCCTTGGCCATTTAAATCAAATTTTATTTTATTTTCTTGAAGAAGTTTTGTAGCTTCATCTTTTTTCATGCCAACTAAGTCAGGTACATAGATAGTTTTTTGATCAACTTCTGTTACCTTAATACTTGCCTTTCGTTCTATATAACCATCAGGGCTTGGACTTTGTTTATTTATTATATGGTAGTCACCGATTTTATTTCTATCATAGTCTAGGTGAAGACCTAATTTTCTAAGATCGCTTTTAGCTTCTGCGATTGATAGACCTGTTAAGTCTGGAACACTAATAAGTTCCTTATCTTTAATACCTGATCCATTTTCCTTTTGATCTATTGCTTCCATGCCAGCAAAAACATTATTAATAAATCCTGCTAGCTCTGAACCAAAATCATATTTTAAAGGATTTGCTACAACTATCAATAAAGAATACTTAGGTGCATTACTTGGATACATGGCAAAATTGGATATGATATTCATTCCCTTACTATCGCTTAAGTCGGTATCAAAAACGTTATTTGAACTTCTTACAACAGTAGTTCCACTCTTGTGTCCAATCCTTAATTTATCATCTTGGAAACCATAGGCATCCTTGGAGTTGTTCTCATAATAGGTCCTCATAATAGCTGAAGTTTGTTCAGAAATAACCCTAGCAAGTTCTGTTTTAGGTTCGGATTTAATTATCTTATTATTTTCATCAGTTACAGCCTTAAGTATATGAGGTCTATAATAGATTCCCCCATTTATTGTTGCATTTAGGGCAGCCAATTGTTGGATTGGTGTAGTTGATATGGAGTGACCATAACTCATAGGCCTAAAGTCAACATCATCTATATTTGTATCCTTTGGAAATGATCCTGCAACCTCATTAGGTAGGTCAATACCTGATTTTTGACCATACTTGAAGCCATTTCCATAAGCGACAAACTTGTCCCTTCCAATGTCATCAATTATTCCTACATAGGCTGGGTTACATGAATTTGAGAAGGCTTCCATAAGAGTTTGGTCCCCGTGAGGGTCATTAGGCCTCCAGCAATTAATTACTACCCCAGGGGCGATTTCAATTCTACCAGAACAGAAATAGTGCTTGTCTTCGATAAATCTTGTAGAGTCAAGGGCTACAGATGTAGTAATACTCTTGAATGTAGATCCTGGCTCATAAATTGAGCTAACATTTAGGTTATTCCACCTACTGATAGTGTATTCTGAAACCTTGTCCTTATCCAAAACTTCTAAGAACATCTTGTCGATGTCGCTAGATAAGTCTCTTGGATTGTTGGCATCAAAGCTTGGAAGGCTCTCCATAGCTAGTATTTCACCAGTATTAGGATCAGAAATAATAGCTGTAGCATAGGAAGGTTTGTTGTCCTTAAAGACTTGAACTAGTTCATTATGAAGGATTTTTTCCACATTACTATCAAGGGTAGTTACTATGTTTTTTGCCTTCTCTCCATTTAATTTCATACTGGATTCAAAGTCTAACTTAGTTCCCCCAACAGCCTTATAGTATTCGCTATATCCATTTTCACCGGAAAGAATTTCATCATATTGCTTTTCCAAACCATAAAGGCCCTTAGAATTTTCTACAAAACCTATTGTAGATGCTGAAACATCCTTATTTGGATAGAATCTTACGCTTTCAGTATAGAAGTTAACATAGCCAAGGTTTAACTTTTCAACAGCTTCTTTCTTCTTATCATCAACCTTGAATGCAATTGGCCCAGCTATGTTATTTTCAAGCATTGAAATAACTGATTTAGGGTCAATTCCCAATATTGAAGAAAACTTTTCAACCTCATCTATTGTATAAGCTGGAAGACTGGTCTTTGCTTGATATTTTTCCTTTAGGGCGATATTTCTTCTATCCCTCTTTTCAAGTTCTGCCTCTTCTTCCAATAACTTTTCTTTTTCATTTTTTGCTATAGCTTGGGAGATATATGCTGTGTTAAAATTTAAGTTTGCAGCCAAAGGCTTGTTATTCCTATCATAGATTATTCCCCTGTCCTGGTGAATTATCGACTTAGAAATAATCTTTTTATCACCCTTTTCCCTGTACATATTCACATCAAAAACCTGTAAATATGCTAGCCTAAAAATATAAATAAAAAATAAAAAAGCAACGAAATACATAAAACGTCTGATGTTTTTATTGCTTTCATTGCCTAAATTTGAATTGATTTTTTTCATAATTTCTCCATCACCTAATTAGTCCATTGACAAATGATAGAAGAGATTCATCTTTAGCCTTAACTTGATTTTCTTCAGCTAACTCAACTTGGTCCTTTTGGCCTGTGGATTTTTCTGAAGACTTTTCAATTATTACTATATTAGTAGTGCCAGGATAAACCATCCCTAACCTAGTAGATGCGATTTTTTCAATCCTTTCCTTTGAAGCAAAAGGACTCAATTTCAATTCTAAAGAATCTATTGCAAGTTTAAGGTCTTCATTCTCAGCTTGGACTAGTTTATTATTGCTATTAATTGCTACCATTTCAGTATAACCCAAGACCACACTAAGAATCAATAATGAACTAATAATAGAAGCTGATAGAATAAAGTATACCTTGGCCTTGTAAAAATTTACTCTGGCCTTAGCCCTTGATTTGCTTCTTGTCCTGTTTTGGCTATTAGTATATGAATTTATATATATATCATTTTGAAGGGATTCTATTTTATTATTATTTAGGGCTTCCATATTAGTTTTTTCTCCTATATTTTATGACAAATTCTTAGTTTTGCTGACTTCGCTCTTCTATTATTTTCTAATTCTTCTTTTGAAGCTGTAATTGGTTTTCTAGTGATAATCTTGATTTCTTCTTTTTTGTTGCAGACGCAAATAGGAAACTCTGGCGGACAGGTACATCCCTTTGCCATCTCTAAAAATTTAATCTTTACAATCCTATCTTCTATTGAGTGAAAGGTTATCACGGCAAGTCTTCCACCAACCTTAAGCCTGTCAACAGCTATGCCTAAGGTGGATTCTAAGACATCAAGTTCCTTGTTTACTTCAATCCTAAGCGCTTGAAATACCCTTTTTGCAGGGTGCTTGCCTTCCATCCTAATCTTTTTTGGTATAGCTTTCTTAATAATTTCCACAAGCTCCAAAGTAGATACGATTTCTTTTTCAGCTCTTTCAGCAACTATGAATTCAGCAATCCTTTTGCCCCACTTTTCTTCCCCGTAGTTCCAAAATATATTTTCTAATTCCTCTTTACTGTAATTATTAACGACATATCTAGCGGTAAGTTCTTGAGACTTATCCATTCTCATGTCCAAAATAGCGTCTTGATGGTATGAAAATCCCCTATCTTTTTCATCTAATTGATAGCTTGAGACCCCTATGTCCATTAAAACTCCATCTACTTTATCTATGTTCAAAGAGTCTAGGATAGATTCTAAATAAGCGTAATTGCTCTTTACAAAATAAACTTGATCCTTGTAGTCAGAAAGCTTTCTTTGGGCTTCAATCAAGGCATCTTCATCCTGGTCAATTGCCACAAGTCTTCCTTCTGGGCCAAGCTTCTTTAAGATTTCTAAGCTGTGACCACCACCACCTAAAGTGCAATCTACATATATTCCATTTTCTTTTATGTCCAGTCCATCAATTGTTTCTTTTAATAAAACTGGTATATGATTAAATTCCATTTGCACTCCTATATATCTAATTCTTCAAATTCATCCATCATATTGTTGAACAATTCTTCTTTTTCACTATTGTATTGGTCATATCTTTCCTTAGACCAAATTTCAATCCTTGAAGCTACACCTGTTATTGCAACATCCTTTTTTATATCGGCATACTCTCTCAAGTTTTGTGGTATTATGACCCTTCCTTGCTTATCAACCTCTACTTCTCTAGCAGGTGCATATAAAAACCTAGAAAATTCTCTAGCTTTTTTTGAGGTCAATTTTAGGTCCTTCATCTTGTCATACATAGCCTTCCATTCAGTTTCATCATACACAAATAAGCAACCGTCAATCCCTCTAGTTATATAGAAGACTGGTCCTAGTTGCTCCCTAAATTTTTGAGGCATGATGACTCTGCCTTTTGTGTCGATAGAGTGTATATATTCCCCAATATACATAATCTGTCCCCACTTTCTACCACATAATGACACTTTCTTACCACTTAGTTACATATTACATTAATTTTTGTTTATATTCAAGCGTTTTTTACAGTTTAAATCCTTATTTTTCAATCACTAGAGAAAAATATTAATATTTTTATATTATTTTTACATAAGGAAAAAAAACCTTTAAAATAAAAAAAAATGAACCAAAAAAATGGTCCATTTTCATAGAAAAATATTTAATTTCTTCTTATTCTACTTTTACTGATTCTTCCTGGTTTTTGTATTTTCTAGCCTGAATAATAAAAATCAAGATTCCAACAATTATAAACACCACACTCACTAGTTGGGCTACCCTGATCGGTCCCCACCATAGGCTATCCGTCCTAAGACCTTCGACAAAGAATCTCAAAACTCCGTAAAATATTAAATAAAGAGCTGATGTTTGTCCATATCTAGTTTGTTTTTTCTTAAAGAAATTCAATAGGATAATAAAAATAATAACATTTCCTATAGATTCATATAAGAAGGTCGGATGATACTTTTGTCCATCGATAATAACTCCCCAAGGAAGGTCAGTCGGACCACCATGGGCCTCATTATTAATAAAGTTTCCCCACCTGCCTATAGCTTGCGCCAGCGGTAGAAAAACCATAACCACATCAGATAAAGGTAAAAATTTCACCTTTCTTTTTTTACAAAATATATAGCCTACAATAATGCCTGCTAGGACCCCACCATGAATAGCAAGTCCCCCAGACCTAATATCTATAATCTTCATAAAATCGCCCGCATATTGGTCCCATTCAAAAACTACATAGTATAAACGAGCCCCAATTATTGCTATAGGCAAAATCCACAAGGCCATATCAAAAACCAGTTCTTCATCTCCACCTATCCTCTTATAGAGCTTAGAAGCCCCATATACGGCAATAATCATGCCAGTTACTATTAAAATAGCATACCAATATACGGGAATCCCAAATAGGTGAAATGCTACCCTACTACCCTGAAATTGCATAGTAAACACCTCTTCTTGTTCTTATTAAAATATACGTCATACACCAAAATTATAAACACCGCCAGTAAAGCAATAGCAAAGTAAATGAAAATATTTTTCGCTATTCCTGTAAAGAAATTCAATGGCAACATTTGTATCATAAGGTCTGTCGCAGGATCTAACAGCCACAAATCATTATCAAAAAATAACTCATGAAAGCCTACAAAATACTTATTAAAATCCGTTGAAGCGAGAACGGCAAAAATCACTGAAATAGCTATTAGGCCTATTAGGTAATATAGGGTTTTTTTAGTCATCCTAGCCCTATTCTTAAATACTAAATTAAGAATTAAGGTAAGAACAACTACTGTTACTGAAATACTAGTCACCCTTCTATTTAATTCATACAAGGAAAAGACATCCCTCATATGGGCTATTTCCCTCTCATTGAAATGCTTCTTCAAGAGACTTTCTTGACCATTGTCCAGGTAACTTGTAAGGTCATATGTTATCTTATCCAATTCTTCCTGACTCTTGCCCGTTACAAGGTCTATGCCATTATCAATTTGAAACTTATGGTAATAGTTCAAATCACTTGAATTGAGGCTAATTGAAAGACTTAGGGCTCCTAAAAATATTGATAAAGCAAGTATTATTGACCAAATATGGTATAATCCTTCTTTCCAAAAATTTTTATTCTTCATCTTCTAGCCAGTTATGATACACATTTTGCACATCATCATTTTCTTCAAGCATGTCAATAAGTTTTTCCATATTTGCACTAGCTTTTTCATCTAAATCTTGATAGTTTTGTGCTACATACATTATGTCGCTATCTACAAATTCATAAGACTTATCCTTTAGGTAAGTTTTTACAGCATTAAAGTCTTCAATATTTGTATATACGACAATCATGCCGTCTTCTGACTTAATATCTTTAACATCAGCTTCAAGGGCATCAAGCATAAAGTCGTCATAATCATATTTTCCTGCATCAAGTAGGATTACTCCCACGTGATCAAACATAAATGATACTGAACCACTTGTACCCAAATTGCCACCAAATTTATCAAAGGCATGTCTTACATCAGGAGCTGTCCTATTTCTATTATCAGTTAAGCATTCTACTATAACTGCTATTCCGCCTGGACCGTAACCTTCATATGTAACTTCTTCAAAGTTTTCACCTTCAGAAGAGCTAACACCTTTTTTTATGGCTCTCATTATATTGTCATTTGGCATATTTATGCTTTTAGCCTTATCAATAGCAGATTTTAGGGCTGCATTGTAGTCTGGGTTGTCTCCACCTTGCTTTGCAGCTACCATTAATGCCCTACCCAGCTTGGTAAATTCTTTAGCCCTCCTAGCATCTTCTTTGCCCTTTTTGTTCTTAATCTTACTCCATTTATTATGTCCTGCCATTCTTTTATCCTCCAATAATCTTTCTGTTTTTTTCTGCAAGTAATAACTTCTGACCTACCTGTACTTCTATGTTTGCAGAAGTTAACTCTATGAGGTCTTTTTCAAAACCTTCGTATTCACCATCGGAAATATATAGCTGAATACTAACCTTGTCAGTATAATCTCTAGAAATCTCAAAATATTCATTTGACAAGATATAATTTTCAACTTTACCTAGTAAAGTATAATCTATTAACAAGTTTATTTTCAAATATTTTTTCATACAAACGACATTTGCTTCGTCTAGGGCTAAAGAAGTCGACTTGCTATAGGCCCTAATAAGCCCTGATGCTCCTAACTTTACGCCCCCAAAATACCTGGTTACTACCAAGCAAATGTTTGTTAAGTCTTCAGATTTTAATACTCCTAAAATCGGTATGCCCGCAGTTCCCTGGGGCTCCCCATCATCGCTATATCTTTGAATTCCTTTGTTGGCCCCGATAATATAGGCATAACAATTATGGTTGGCCTGTCTATTATTTTTCTTTACTTCTTCAATAAATTCTATAGCCTCTTCTTCATTGTCAACAGCTTTTGCGTGACCTATAAAAAGGGATTTCTTGATTTCTAACTGTATTTCACTTTCGCCTAAAATTGTCTTATATTCTTCCATTGTCATTACCATACCTATTTCTCATAATTTGATAAGTATTCTTTATATTTTTTGATTTGATCCTTATTTAAATATACCTTAGCCTCTAGGCCTTCATCGGTATATTTTGGATTAAAGACCTGCAAGTCTTCCTTCATAAAAGAATCTATCTTATCATATGGGACTTTCACCTTATAAAAATCATATCCCTCAAAAAGGATTGACTCTATTTTCTTAGCCAAACTAGCTATATCAACCTCTGACTTTGCGCTTATATATATTGTAGGCATTTTCTCAGGAAGATATGAAAAATCAGGATTCTTATCTATCTTATTAAAGCAGTACAAAATCTTTTTTTCACCCAGCTCCATATCTCCTAAAATCCTTTTGGTCGCATCTATTTGAAGCATGTAGTCAATATTTGAGGTGTCTACTACTATTATCAAGAGATCAGAAATCTCAATTTCTTCAAGACTCCCCTTAAAGGATTCCACTAATTTTGTTGGAAGGTCAGAAATAAAGCCTACAGTATCTGTTAAAATCACTTCTTTACCATTTTCTAAGACTATGGACCTAGCAGATACATCTAGGGTTGCAAATAGCATGTCATCAGCATAAACTTCTTTATTAGTTTCTCTTCTTTCTTGTGAATAAAGACTGGTTAAGGAATTAAGGATAGTAGATTTTCCTGCATTAGAATAACCGATAAGTGAAACGATAGGGATATTTGCCTGTCTTCTCTTCTTAGACTTTAGCTTTCTCTTGTCTTCAGATTTTTTTAGGTGGGCTTTAATCCTTGATATATCATTTTGAATTGTCCTTCTGTCGACCTCAAGCTTTTGTTCACCTGGTCCCCTGGTACCAATTCCAGCACCTTCTTTTGATAAGTGCTTCCTAAACCCCTTAAGTCTTGGTAGCCTATATTCAAGTTGAGCCAGTTGGACTTGTAATTTACCTTCCTTTGTCTTAGCTCTTCTGGCGAAGATATCTAAGACAAGTCCAGTCCTATCGATAATCTTCTTATCTATTTGGTCTTCAAGATTTTTTATTTGAGAACCTGTAAGTTCTTGGTTAAAAACTATGGTATCCGCCTCCAAGCTCGAGGCGTAATCCTTTATTTCTTTAACCTTGCCTGAACCAATGAAATATGAAGGGTTTATAGTGCTAGCATTTTGAATGACTACCCCTACTACTTCAGCTTGACAGGCCCTTACTAGCTCTTTAAGTTCCTTTATCTTATTTTCGACTATAAGGTCCGATTCAGAAATATTTAAATAAACTAATATTACTCTCTCTTTTGTCATTGTCCCTCCGAAATCTTATACTTAATAATTATATCACTAAAACCCTAGTTTATTAATAGTAGGTCCATACTTGACTAAAACATGGTATATTTGTGGTATAATAGGCTTAATAATTTAAAAACTTATGTGTTATAATATATACATAAATTTAGGAGGAACTTATGTTTTCGAAAATGTCAAAAGGCCTTCTGCAAATAATAGCACTGATACTCTTAGTGTTATTACTAATCATGATAGTAGTTGGTGGTATGCTAGGCATTTCTTTTGTTAAGATTGCAAAGAGCGCACCGAAAATCCAACCTGAATCTATCATGCTTGACCTGGCGGAAAGCTCAAAAATATTAGATAAAGATGGAAATATAATCGAAGAAATTGCATCAGAAGAATACAGGGATATAGTAGAGTATGATAAAATCCCTAAATACCTTGTTGATGCTTTCATAAGCGTTGAAGATGAAAGATTCATAAAGCACAATGGTGTAGATATTCAAGGAGTCTTGATTTCAGCTTTTGATAACTTGCGAGCTGGAGGAATCGTACGTGGTGGTTCTACCATTACTCAACAGCTAGTAAAAAATATCTATCTTAGTCCAGATGTTCAATGGGAAAGAAAAATTATTGAAATGTATCTAGCCCTAAAGGTAGACAATGAAATCCCAAAGGAAAAAATAATGGAAGCCTACCTAAACAGGGTTTACATGGGACAACACGCCTATGGAGTACAAGCTGCTTCACAAATCTATTTTTCTAAGGACGTTAAGGACTTAAGCATTGCCGAAGCGGCAACACTTGCAGGCATTGTAAAATCACCTGGTAATTACTCCCTATTCGCATCATACTATCCTAATCAAGTACCAAAGGATGCAGTTGTTTTAGGAGATTTTTATGTTGCAGGTGAAAATTTCAAGGCTGTCCTAAATGAAGGTGCCTTCGATAGAAAAAATTATGTTTTAGAAAAAATGAAAGAACTTGGTAAAATTACTGACCAGGAATATGAAACTGCAAAGGCAGAAGATGTTTCTAAGGCAGTTAAGCCAGGCTCTAAAAAGCAAAAAGACTATTCAAACCATATAGCTAACTTAATAAGAGAAGATGCTATAGAAATTCTTATGAAAAAGAAGAATATTCCAAGGGAAGAAGCCTTTACCCTTCTATATACAGGAGGCTTAAGTATCAAGACTTCTATAGATTGGAATATGCAAAAGAAACTGGAAGATGCCTACGAAGATTTTCCTGAAACCATGTCGATTTACAACAACTATGGTAACAACCCTATCATGTCTAATCTAAACTATGATGAGGAAGGAAATATTCTTAATTCAAATAACAGAGTAGTATACTTCTACAAAGAAAATCTTCTAACCAAAGACAAGGACCTAATCATCCCTAAGAGAAATTACAAGATAGATAAAAATGGAGACATAACCTTTAACACTGAAAGGATGACTTCAGATGGAAGTTCTATAGCTATAGCTAGGACCTATGACCTAGATGATAGAAAGAACCTAGTAAGCTTTAGGTCTGGTATGCTTCAAGTTCCAGAAGATGTTATAAAAGATGCTAAAGACTTTACTTTTACAATAACTGCTAATTTCTTTAAGGAAAATAAGGACTTTTATACTATCCAAGATAACGGAACCATGCTAATAAGCAGGGATTACTTTAATCCTGAAGAAAAAGGTACTTTACAACCTCAATCTGCAACAGTGATTATCGACCATAAGACTGGATATATAAAGGCTTTGGTTGGAGCTAGAGGAAATTCTCCTGATGATACTATAGACAGGGCTAATAGCTTTACTAGGCCGCCAGCTTCTACTATGAAGCCGCTAGCAGTTTATGCACCTGCCCTAGAAAATGGATTCACCCTAGCAACAGCCTTGGATGATGTTCCTAAGAAAGATTCACAAACTAATACTATCTGGCCAAGAAATATTTATGATGGTTTTAAGGGAATAGTTACTTTAAGACAAGCTCTTAAAGACTCTATCAATACTACAGCTGTTTCGACCTTCAATAAAATTGGCATGGATACAAGTTTTGAATACTTAACAGGCTTTGGTTTAATCAATCCTGATGACCCAAGCAAGGATAACTTTATTACTAAGAAAGAAAATCCGGATCAAAATGATGAAAACCCTGCTACAGCCCTTGGTGCTGTAACAAGAGGCTTTACTGTAAAAGAAATGGCTTCCGCTTATTCAACACTTGCGAATGGCGGAGTTAGAAACGAGGCTAGCATTATCATTTCAATTGAAAGTAAAAAAGATGGAAAGATATATGACCAAGAAGCATCTCAAACAAGAGTTTTATCTAAAGAAACCGCTTGGTTGATAACAGATGTTCTAAGGGATACCCTAGAATCTGACTACTACGGCAGAGGAAATAATCCTTATGGAATACAAATGGCTGCAAAGACTGGTACCTCAAATGGCAACAAGGACTTTTGGGTAGCTGGTTACAATCCTTATTATACAGCTGTAACCTGGATGGGTTATGACAACAATGCCTTGGGTATGGAAGGTTACTCAACCGACCTTTATACCTTCTATATGGACTATAACAAGAGAATCATGAAAGATCTCGATAAGGCGACTTTCAAAAAGCCAGAAACTATAGTTACTGCAGAAGTTGATGCTCAATCAGGTCTAAAGCCAAATCAATATACTAGCAAGGACCCAAGAGGAAATATGGTAATCAAAGAATACTTCGCGCCAAATACAGTGCCAAAAGAAGTTTCTAAGGCTCACATTATGCTTAAGGTTGATAAGAGAAACAACCTACTTGCAGCTTCATATACTCCAAAAGGAGTTACAGTTGATAAGGTCTTTATTAAGAGAGAAGTTCCTTTCAATATTAACGACTTTAGGGGCGTTGATTTACCATCAGGCTGGAGTATGAATACTCTTTATCCTGCTGATTACAAGTATGAGGCTCCAACAGCTTACTCAGACTTGAAGTTTAAGGCTAGTGAAACAACTGAAAAATTCCCAGATGGAAGAATTGTAATTACAAAAACTGACATTTTAGGTACTACAACAATTACTACAAAATACCCAGATGGTTCAGAATTAATAATTACTAAGACTTTCGATGGTAAGGAAACTAAGACTGTTAAAGAAGCTCCTAAACCTCCAAAAGACGAGCCAGAAGAAAAACCTGGTGAT
>CAYFNZ010000002.1:44367-60840 GCA_964344625.1 uncultured Peptoniphilaceae bacterium
GAAAAACCTGGTGATAAGGATAAACCGGAGGATAAAAAGCCTAATAACAGTGAAAAACCAAATAATGAAACTAAACCAAGCACAAATTAAGTAAGTTTACTAAAAGGGCCCAATTCAGAATCACCTGTCTTGTGCCCTTTTTAAGGAGAAAAATATGGAAAAAATTCTAATTGTTGAAGATGAAGTTGGCATAGCCATAATGGAAAAAAACTACCTGGTAAAAAATGGCTTTGAGGTCGAGCTGGCTCACGATGGTGCAAAGGCCTTGGAACTACTTGAAAAAGAAGACTACTCCCTAGTTATATTAGATCTTATGATACCTAAAATAAGCGGAGAAGAAGTCTTGAAACAAATTAGGTCAACTTCTAACCTACCCGTAATTCTAGTTACTGCCAAGGTCAATGAAAAAGATGTCCTAAAGGGCTTTAGGTATGGAGCTGACGACTACATCAAAAAACCCTTCTCAGGCTTAGAGCTTGTTGAAAGAGTTAAAGCCGTCTTAAGAAGAAGTGGAAATTTTACTTCCAATAGCCTTATTAAATCTAAAGATGGAAAAATTAGCTTTGACTTTGAAAATTATAGGCTCCTAAAAGATGGCATAGAATTATCCCTAACTAGGAACGAATTACTAATAGTCCATACCCTATTTAGCAATCCTAATAAAACCTTTACTAGAAATGAAATTATAGAATTGTCATTTGGTTATGATTATGATGCCTTTGACAGGGCTATAGACACCCACATAAAAAATATTAGACAAAAGATAGAAGATGATCCTAAAAACCCAAAATATATTAAGACTGTTTATGGCCTAGGCTACAAGGCTGGTGAAATTGATGAAATTAAGTAGTAAGATTCTTTCATATTTTTCCATCGCCATAATCATAGTCTTGGTAATTACAGCCATCTTCACATCCCTTGCCTTTAGGTCTTCTCTAACTTCCTACCTTTCTGCAAGTGTAGAAGAGCAGTTTAGAAATAAGGCCGAAGAAATCAGCTCCCTTTACAGCTATAGCCAGGGGCTTGATTCCTTCCAACTTTCCCAATATGCCAAGAAGCAAAATATTAATATAAGAATATTTAACAGGGACGGAGCCCTTTTGGCTGAATTTTATGGAATAAAAGAAGACCAACAAAGCGATAAAAAGCTTCTAAAAAAAGACTTTAACCTAGAAGATACTTATGGAAACCCTCTAGGAGTCATGGAACTATCCTATTTAGAGAACTTCTATCTCTACAATAATTCTATAAATATCTTCTATAAGACCCTGAGCAGGTATTATGGGGTAATTATCGTAATAGCCATTCTTCTAGGCCTATTGATGATGTCCTATTTTACCAATAAGCTGGTAAGACCTATAAAAAACATAAATGAGGTTACAAAAACAATAAGAAATGGCGATTATACAAGTATCAAGGAAAAATACAATGTCTACGAGATCGATGAACTTGCAGACAACTTAAATTTCCTATCTGATAGCCTAAGTAAGCAGGAAAATCGAAGACTTAGCTATGCCCAAGATATTGCTCATGAACTAAGAACTCCCCTAACGAATCTCTTGCTCCACCTTGAAGGAATTAGGGATGAGATAATTGATGCAAACCCCCAAACTATCAATATGCTTATAGGTGAGGTAAATAGACTCAACCACATGGTTGACAACCTCCACTTAAGCTTTAATAAGTTAGAGGAACCTGGGGACTTAAAGCTTGAAAACACTCAGCTTTCAGCCCTACTTAAACCAGTTGTCGATTCATTTAAGCCAAAGCTTGACGAAAAAAATATTGAGCTTATCGAAGAATTCGATGATTCAGCCTATGCCCTAATAGATAGGGACAAGTTCACCCAAGTTATTAACAACTTGATATCAAACTCAATTAAAGCTGTAGATGAAGATGGAAAGATTCAAGTAATTATTTCCAACTATCCCAATAAGGTCGTAATTGTAGTCAAAGACAATGGTATTGGAATTGCAAAAAAAGACCTTGACCATATTTTTGAAAGATTCTATAGGGTTGATTCAGACAGAAATAGGCAAACAGGCGGCTCAGGCCTTGGACTTGCCATTTCAAAAAACTATATTGAATTAATGGGTGGTAAAATTATAGCAAATTCAACAGAAAAAAAAGGCTCAGAATTTATCATAAGCCTTAATAAAAATGCCTAGATAAATTCTCAACCTAGATTGTGATACTTCCTATTTAGAATATATGCCGAAATGCTTCCTTTTAGGATGCTTGAAATTGTAACAGATATCCAAACTCCATAAAAATCAAAATATCTCATCAAAAATAATGCCATTGGAATCCTAATTAAGTTAAAGGTAATGGATATTTTTGATGGGATTTTTGTTAATCCAAGTCCGTGGAAAACTCCTGAAGCCCCATTTTCAATTGACATGAAAAATTGACTTGATCCAAGAATCAACAAGAATACTGCCCCAATAGCAATGGCTTCTTCATTCCCTGGTAGGAAAATCTTGAATAAATGAAACCTAAACCCTATTAGGATGCTCGTTGATATCAAGCCGATTGTACCTACAACCATCATGGATTTTCTAATAATTTCTTTAAGTCTGGACATGTTCTTAGCCCCGTAGTTTTGACCTACAAAAGCAATAATCCCCGCCTGAAAACCTTCAGTAGTCATCCAAGTAATAGACTCAATATTAGTCCCAATCGTATAAACGGCCATTGGGGTCTTTCCATAAGAGCCCACAAACTTATTAAGAAATAGGGCGATTGAGGCCATGATGGCATTTTGAAGGCCTGCTGGAGCCCCCATCTTAGCTATTTCTGAAATTGAGTGCTTATTTATCTTACCATTTTTCATAGCCACTAAGATTTCGCTATTATGCTTTTTTGTATCCGCTATAAAAATTAATAATACGACAAGCTGTGAAAAAGAAGTTGCTATAGCAGCCCCAAAAACTCCAAGTCTTGGAAAAGGACCTAGGCCAAATATTAAAACAGGGTCAAGGATAATATTTGTAATTAATCCCATTGAGTTAATCTTAAAGGGGCTAAAGCTATTTCCTAAGCTATTATATAGGGTTGAAATTTGTTGGCTTAAGAACTGAAAAATTAAACCTATAGATATAACCCTTAGATAATTGGCCCCCAATTGAGTAACTTCCCTATCAAGGCCAAAAAATCCTATGATATAGTTAGCAAAAATCATAACGGTTACCATTAAGATTATGGAAAAAGAAAATACCAAGGCCAAGGAATTCTTTATAGCATCATCCAACTTCTTTTGATTTTTAGCCCCAAAATATTGGGATGTAAAGACATTGCCCCCTACCCTAGAGACAGCTACAAAGGAAGATGATAGCCAAACTATGATTCCACTTGCTCCAACTGCTGCAACCTCACTTGTACCAAGTTTGCCCAGCCAGATGATATCTACGAAGTTATAGGTCATTTGGACGAAGGCTGTAGCCATTAAGGGCGCTGCAAGAATTATTAACTTTTTAAGTATATCTCCTTCTAAAAGATCTACCCTCCTAGTCTGCATGATTATTAACATCCTTTCTAAAATCATCTAAAAGCTTAAATACTTCATCTATATTTTTAGTCAAATTAACTTCATTTTTTAATTGATTAGACCCTCTTAGGCCCTTAAGATACCAGGCGATATGCTTTCTCATCTCATTAACAGCTATTCTTTCACCCTTGAAGGCCACTAACCTATTATAATGTTTTAAAATCGTATCTACTATTACATTTATATCTGGCTTTTCATATGAGCCAAACTCGATTAAATCTTTTATTTCTTTAAAGATAAAGGGATTACCCATGGCTCCCCTAGCTATGGCTACTGAAGAAACTCCTGTATATTCCATCATTTCTAGGGCATCTTCTGGAGTAAATATGTCTCCATTTCCAACCACTTCAATATCAAGGTAGTCATTTAAGTTTTTTATAGCATCCCAGTCAGCCTTGCCAGAATACATCTGTTCTGTCGTCCTTCCATGAAGGGTTACGTGAGAACAGCCTAGGTCCTGACAGATTTTACCAATTTCTAAATAGTTTTTCGACTGGTCATCAAACCCCAGCCTAAACTTAGCACTTACTGGAAGATTAGTATTTTCCCTTATTGAAAAAATTATCCTTTTTACCAGGTCAGGATTCTTCATCAGGGCTGAACCTTCCCCATTTTTTATTATCTTTTTAGCAGGACACCCCATATTTATATCGATAGATTTGATATAAGGTCTTGTTTGGCTTATAAGCTTTGACATCTCTCCCATTATTTTTGGGTCTGAACCGAAAATTTGTACGCCTAAATTTTCTTCACCTGGGAAATTCGCTAGTAATTCCTCAGTTGTCTTATCAGAATAAAAGAGCCCCTTAGCTGAAACCATCTCTGTATAGGCATAGTCCATAGAGTATTCATTGCAAATACTTCTAAAGGCCCTGTCTGTGACTCCGGCTAGAGGACTCAATATCAATTTCGTCTTATTTTCTTTCATTACGCTCTTTAATAGTCTTTTCGTAAATCATTTTCATACCTTGAAGGGTTATATCATAATCATAATCTTCAATGTATTTTGATTTAGATGCAATAAGCTTAGCGTACCCGCCTGTTGCAATAATCTTTACTTCACTTTTATCAAGTTTCATCTCGGCTAAGATGTTTTCTATAACATTATCTACAAGACCTATAAAACCATAAACTACACCTGATTGGATAGCTTCAACTGTATTTTTCCCAATAACAGTTTTTGGCTCTTCAAGTTCAACCTTTGGTAGTTTGGAAGTTCTTGAGAAAAGCGCTTCAGATGAAATTCCGATACCAGGAGAAATTGCTCCCCCCAAATATTCGCCATCCTTGTTAATTACATCAAAAGAAATGGCTGTTCCAATATCTATTATTATGCATGGTCCACCGTATCTTTGGTAAGCAGCTACTGCATTTACTATCCTATCTGCACCGACTTCTTTCGGATTATCGTATTTAATTTTCATGCCAGTCTTTGTACCTTCGCCAATAACCATTGGTTCCTTGCCCAGATATCTGGCACACATTGTCTTTAATGTATGTTGTATACTAGGTACAACTGAAGCTAAGACTACATCAGTTATATCTTCTACATCCACCCCATAATGCCTAAGGATAGAATCCACTTGAAGGCCATATTCATCAGATGTCCTAGCTACCTTAGTTCCTAGTCTCCATGAGAACTTAAACTCATCACCTTCATATATTCCCATTACAATATTGGTATTACCCACGTCAATTAATAATAACATTTTAACCTCTATACACTTCTGCCTTTCTTAAATGCCTTAATTAGGGCAAATGCTATTGGAGTTGAAATAATTACGGCCAAGGCCATTTCTCCTATACCATTTGTTACCGCTGTAGTAGCGATTAGTTTTAAAGCATTTGTGTTAGCTACGAAAGTTTCTCCAGCTGCCTGCGCCTTAGATTGGCCAACAATATTTACAGTTTCCATATACCTTTGAGCATATATCACATATACCAAGCCAAGAACAAAAAATGTATTTGTTATTGACCCAATTGCTGATGATATACCAATTGAAAGTTTTTTAACACCCTTTTTAGTTTTTAGGGCTTGGTATACCCAGCCAGTAAATAAGCCGATTAGTATTCTTGGAAGTATAGCTATAATTGGATTCATAAACATGAATGAAAATGGTGTAGGCGTTGTAAATGCCCTTACCATGGAAACAAGTCCAAACATAAATCCAAGTATTCCACCTACAACTGGTCCCTCAACTATGGCAAGTATAATTACAGGAATATGCAAGGTAGTGCCTTGAATTGGCCCTATTTGCAAAAATCCTAGCCATGGGGTCAAGGACATAATAATAATTATAGCCGTGAAAATCCCGATTAGTGCTAACCTTCTAGTTTGTAGTAAATTCTTATCTTTATTCATTTTACCTCCGATCCAGTTCATAAAGATACCGGTCACAACACATATGGTCTTACAATTTCTCACTTATATGCAATATAAATATATATTATTTTTAGGATATGTTTCTAGAATAATACCTTGTATTTATCCTGAAACATCCGCCAAATAACTTACATAATATATTATAATGTAATTGATTTGAGTGTCAATAAATTATTTACCTAGCTTAAGCTTTCTAATAATCATATTTAACTCTTCAATCTTTTCCTTATCTACTTTTACAAATTGATTCTTTTCTTCCATATCCTCTTTGTAAGTTAAAACTAAATCAGAAGTTTCCAAATCGAAAGCCCATTTTTTAATTTGACTCCAAAGAATGAATTTTCCTTGAGCGTAAATTCCCATTTCAGAAACAATTACGCTATCTCTAGTATCAATTAGTAAGATAATAACTAGAGTAATCATCAAGATACCAGAAAGATATTGCTTATTTACAATGTTGAATATACCAAAACCAACGATTAAGGCCGCTAAGATATAGGTTACCTTAGAAACTTCTTTCTTAAATGTGCTTAGGACTTGACCCTTAATCTTCTTTCTTTCCCTATATCCTACAATTTGTCTATAAACAAAATATAGGATCATGGCTCCGTATAAAACATAAATAAATGTCATGCTTCCTGGACCTGTTTGATTTGCTAATAGCATATTATTAATTACCATCTTTTTCTCTTCCTTATTACTTTTTTCTTATTCTATCTATAAATTTTCTTCACTTTTATCACTTGGTTCACCAAGGTCTACCTCATTTTTTACTTGGTCAATTTCCTTTTGACTAATCCTAGGGTCATATTTCTCAGCGATTTCAAGAAACTCTTCTTTTCTAATAGTTTCTTGTTCAAGTAAGGCATGAGCAAGCTCATGCAAGAAGTCCATATGCTCATTTAATAGGTCTTTAGCTTTTTGATAAGCTCCCTTAATGATTTTTCTAACTTCTTCATCTATTTCTAAGGCTACCTTGTCTGAGTAGTCTTGGTTTTTACCGTAGTCTCTACCTAAAAAGACATTGCCATCTGATTGACCATACATGATTGGACCTAAATCCTCACTCATACCAAAGGTAGTAACCATGGCCTTGGCAATCTTTGTAGCTCTTTCAATATCATTAGATGCTCCTGTTGAGATATCATCAAGGACAAGTTCTTCAGCAGCCCTACCACCATAGAAAGAAACTATCTCATTAAACATTTGCTTTTTAGTCATAAATGATGTGTCTTCGTCAGGTATAAAGGATGTAAAGCCGCCGGCTGACCCCCTAGGTATGATTGTAATCATATGAACTGGATTAGTTAATTCCAAGAAGTGAGTTACTACAGCATGACCCGCTTCATGGTAGGCAGTAAGCTTTCTTTCTTTTTCAACTACCACCCTAGATTTTTTCTCTGGACCAGCTACGACCCTGATAGTTGCTTCATCGAATATCTCAGGACTTATCTCTTCCTTGTTATATCTAGCAGCAAGCAGTGCAGCTTCATTAGTAATATTTTCTAGGTCAGCAGGTGAAAAACCTGAAGTAGTCTTTGCTATATCTTTTAAATCGACATCCTTTGAAAGTTTTTTGTTCTTAGTATGAACTTGTAAAATTTCGTATCTTTCTCTTACATCTGGAAGTCCAATTTGGATTTGTCTGTCAAATCTACCCGGTCTTAATAAGGCTGGGTCTAGGATATCAGGCCTATTTGTTGCAGCCATAATTATGATTCCTTCATTTGTAGAAAAGCCATCCATTTCCACTAGAAGTTGGTTAAGAGTTTGTTCTCTTTCGTCATGGCCACCGCCAAGTCCAGCCCCTCTTCTCCTACCTACAGCATCAATTTCATCTATGAAAATGATACAAGGAGAATTCTTCTTAGCTTCCTTAAACATATCTCTTACACGGGAAGCCCCAACACCGACAAACATTTCAACGAAGTCAGAACCACTTATGCTATAAAAAGGAACCCTAGCTTCGCCGGCAACAGCCTTTGAAATATAGGTCTTACCTGTTCCTGGAGGTCCTACTAGTAAGACACCCTTTGGGATTCTAGCCCCATGCTTAACATATTTTTGAGGAGACCTTAAAAACTCTACAATCTCCATTAGCTCTTCTTTTTCTTCTTTTAATCCGGCTACTTGCTTAAAAGTAATAGGATTTTTATCAATCTTGTTTAGTGAAGCCCTATTCTTTCCGAAGTTCATAGCCTGGCTATTACCGCCTTGGCTCTTGGACATAAACAAGTACCATAAAAACATTGTGCCACCAATCATTATGATATATGGAAGCATTACTTCTAAAAATGACTCTGTCTTAGGACTTGTGGTGTATTTTACCTTATTTGTTTCTATCTTATCTTTAAGGTAGTTTTCAACTAAATAATCTTCTGAAAATGTAAATTTAGTAGAAACAATTGTCTTGTCATTTAGTCTTGCTGTCAAATTCGAGCCATTTGTATCTACGCTCTCTACCTTGCCTTCATCAAGCAAGCTTACAAATTCATCAAACCTAATTGTTTTTTTAGCCGATAAGCTATCACCAAAATAAGTTAGAACTATTACCAATATCACTATGGGTAAAAGAATTGATAATATATTTACCTTCTTATTTTTCAAATTAACCTCCTACTACTCATAAACTTCTCTTTTAACTATACCAATAAAAGGAAGATCTCTATATTTTTGGGCGTAGTCAATTCCATAACCAACTACAAATTCATCTGGTATTTCATAACCCACATAATCAGCATCTATATCTACAAGACGTCTTTCCTTCTTGTCTAATAGGACTGCAATCTTTATTGACTTGGCTCCCCTGGATTTCAAATTATCAATCAAATATGAAAGGGTATAGCCTGTATCGATGATATCTTCAACTATGATAACATTTTTCTTGTCTATAGAATCATCTAAATCCTTAAGAATCCTTACATCTCCAGAAGACTCTGTTCCCATACCATAGGATGAAACAGACATAAAATCAAAGCTCAAAGGAACATTAATCTTCCTACTTAAGTCTGAAAGGAAAAATACCGATCCCTTTAATATCCCAATCAAAACTAAGTCCGCCTCATCATTTTCGTAGTCCTTAGTAATTTGATCTGCAATAGCTTGAACTGCTTTTTTAATATCTTCTTCACTATAAAGAACCCTATCTATTTCACGTAAATTCGAAATATCCATAAGTCAATCCTCCTCCAATATTAAGCCTAATTCCAAGTTTATCAATTAATTTTTTATTAAAATATATGTTAGCTATTGAGACTATCTGTCCATCAATTTCGATAATTGGGTAGAAGTCCCTATCCGCCAAATCTATTTTTTTATCTATGAAAAAGTCTTTTACTTTTTTCTCCCTATTATTATAAATAATCCTATCCCCATTTCTTCTTTTCCTAACCAAGGCTTTTTTATCATTTAAGTTAAAATCTATAAGATAACCATTTATATTTACCCTATTAGTACCTTGAATATAGATAATTTCATCAAGTGGATTCTTATTTATTCTTTTGATTATGAGATTTTCATTTGAGGTGGATACTGAAATATCATTTATGATTACTTCTTTGCCAGCTTTAGAATCTTTTATACTTAAAAACTCCTCATAGTGCTTGTAATCAAAGCCACTCAAATGTCCTCTTAATTTAAAAATGCCCTCTCTCAATATTTCCAGCTGGATATAGGTTTCAAGTTTTAAAAATTCCAACCTGTCAAGATGGATTGAAAAATCATTAGCCTTGACCCTTATCTCATTAAAAAGTCCGCCAATAAACCTATCTCGAATCATCTTATCATTTCTCGCATGGTCGGATAAGGTTAAAAGAGCCTTCTTAAAGGCTGGATTTATCTTTTCTTCAACCATAGGAATTATTTCATTTCTAAGCTTATTTCTCGTATAGTCATTTTCAAAGTTTGTATGGTCTTGGACAAAATCTATGCCCTCTTCAGCTATATATTCCTCAATCTCAGCCCTTGAAATAGTAAGAAGGGGTCTTATAATTATCCCATCTTCTTCCTTGATGCCACAAAGGCCGTCTATGCCGGTCCCCCTAGCTATCCTCATAAGGACAGTTTCAGCTTGGTCATCGAGGTTATGGGCCAGGGCTATCTTGAAATTTTTTCTTCCAGCAATAATCTCATGAAAGAATTTATACCTAAATTTTCTTCCACACTCTTCGATGGAAAGCTTGTCTTTTTCAGAAAGAGCCTTAATATCCATACTTCTCATGTGAAATGCTATTTTCTCATGCTTGCAAAAGTCTCTCACAAAATTTGCATCCCTAATCGAGTCTTCGCCTCTTAACTGATGGTCGAAATGTGCTACTTCAAGCCTAGACTTATCAGCTTCAAAAAATTTAATAAGCATATGAAGCATAGACATGGAATCTGCCCCGCCAGAGACGCAGGCAAGAACCCTATCATCTTTTCCTATTAAGTTTTTTTTAGAAATGTTGTCAAGAAATTTTTTATACATTATATATCTTAATTTTGAGATTTCTTTTCGTCTTTTTCTTAATTATCAGTCTTTTCGTTTTTATTATCTTTTGATTTTTCCTTACTAGAGTCTTCTTCAAGATAAATCTTTTCAGACTTCTTAATCATGCCAAGTTCTTCCCTAGCCTTCTTTTCGATATATTCAAGGGTATTTGCTTCTTTAATTTCAGATTGAAGGGCATCCACCCTCTCTTTAAGTCTTTTTTGTGACTCTACTTGTTCGTTATATGCCTTATTTAACTCTCTGATTTTTCTTCTTTGGCCATAAACCAAGCCAATACTTACAAGCAAAATTACTAAGACTAGAATGAGTAGCCTATTTAGCCTAACTTGTTTTCTTCTCTCTTGAATCCTTTTTTGTTTCTTTCTATTTAGTTCTCGATTTTCTCTCATGAGTTCTCGATTATCTATATCGCTTCTGAATTCCCTAGTCTCTCTATTCATCCCTATTCAATAATCCTCACCATTTGTTTGGATTCGTCTTTAAATGAAGTTTCTTTAAGCTCCAAGACTTCCGCTTTAATGACCCTATCTCCAAAACTGATTTCAATAATGTCTCCAACGCCTACCTCATAACCAGCCTTAACTACCTTGCCATTCACGCTTACCCTACCAGTATCACAGGCTTGCTTGGCAATAGTCCTACGCTTGATTAATCTCGAGTTTTTAAGAAATTTATCTATTCTCATTTTGCCTCCAATCATCAAATAATTATAGCATAAATGAAAACTTTATTAAACTTTATAAATATATCGAAGCAATTCTTCTTTGCAAAGCTAACATCTTTATGCAAAAAGCATATTTTAATATATGTAAAATTTGGGTACAATAAATAAAGTAAATTGAATTAAATTTTAGGAGGAAAAAATGGGATTATTTAGTAAAAAAATCGAGCTAGTAGCCCCAATGACTGGAGAATTAATAGATATTACAAGCGTTGAAGACATGACATTTTCACAAAAAATGTTAGGAGATGGAGTTGCTATCAAGCCTACAGAAGGTAAGCTTTACGCACCTGCTGATGGTAAAGTAGTTCAAGTATTTCATACAAAGCATGCTATAGGCATGGATATAAAGGGACTAAAAGTTCTAATCCACGTTGGTATGAATACAGTTGAACTAAATGGAGAAGGCTTTACATCTCATGTTGTTGAAGGTGATACAGTTAAAAAAGGCGACCTACTATTAGATGTAGACCTTGAATTATTAAAAGAAAAGGGATATCCAACAGAAACTCCAATAGTTATAACTAATATGGAACTTGTTAAAGAACTTAAGAAAGAACAAGGTCCAGTAACAGCAGGTCAATCTGTAATAATGAATATTGTAAAGTAAACCGATAAAATTTCTATATCAAGACGAAAGGATGCTGAATTTGAAATCAGCATCCTTTCTTTTAATTGATTTTGTTTATTATACGATTTTGCTTCCCCCTATAAATTCCCTTAGGATAGAGGTGTTGACTATATCTGAGGTGTCTTCTAGGCTTACAAAGTATTGCAAGAAAGACTTTAATCTGGCCGCCTCGACATAAGCTGGGTCGTCATCCTTGATAGCCTCTATATCCTTGATAACAATAGGCTTTAAAGCTGGTATATCAAAGGTAAAAGAAGAGTTAAACATAACATCAGCCTGCTCTTGGTATGGGAAAATGTATTTTTCTTCCCCTTGTCTTACCCTCTTCCATTCTAAGATAGTCTCTTTGACATCCTTTCCTCTAAAATGCTTATCCCTAGCCATTCTTCTTAGAAGTCTAAGGTCAGTTGTCGCCACCCTATTATGGTTGTCTAGGTTTATCTGGGTTATAACACTTAGGTAAATCCTAAACTTAAAGGCTTCATCAATCTGATCTGTTAGCCTTGGATTTAGACCATGGATTCCCTCAATTATTACAGGATCTGAACCAGATAGCCTAATCTTTTGACCAGTATAAACCCTTTCCCCTTTTATAAAATCGAATTTAATCTTTTCTATAGCTTTTGAATGCATCAAGGAGTTTAAGTCCCTATTAAATAGGTCAAGGTCAATTGACTCTAAGGCTTCAAAATCGTAATTACCATCCTCATCTAAAGGCGTATCCACTCTATTTACATAATAGTCATCTAGGGATATGGAAATTGGCTTTAAGCCTAGGGCCCTTAAGCTAGATGTAAGCTTATAGGCAAAGCTAGTCTTTCCAGAAGAAGAAGGGGCTGCAATTAAGATAATCCTCTTATTATTTGCATGGATGGTCTGAGCTATCTGCATAATCTTATATTGTTGCAAGACTTCTGACATCCTACAGACATCCCCAATCTTTCCACTTTCTATGAGGCTATTTAACTTTGAAATACTAGTAATTTCTTGCATTTCTGACCAGGCTTCAGCTTCATTATAGGTCTCTGATAAGAGATAATGAGGTATGAAATTTTTAACCTTATTCTTGTCATTAGGACTTACCCCAAGTAAAACTATGCCGTAGTCAAAGATTTCTATATCAAAGCTTGATAAGTAGTCTGTTGAAGGCACCATATGGCCGTAAAAATAGTCGTAATAATCCCCCAGTTTATAGAGGCTGATATTTCTTTTTTGCCTATACTTTAAGAGATTAACCTTGTCATATCTTTTTTGCCTTTCAAAAAGGTCTATAGCATCCTTTACCTTAAATTCTATCTTTTCTATTTTAAGCTTTTTTGAAACAAGGTCTGCCATCTTATTCTTAATGGCATTTTTTAAGTTGGTATCAATGTTATATCTCTTGTCCCCCTGCTTTATAGTGCAGTAGAGGCCCTCAGAAATCGTATGTTCTATAACTACACTCTTATTGTTAAACACTTCATTTGTGGCCGTAATAAATAGGTAGGAAAGACTTCTCATGTAGACCCTATTTCCATCCACATCAGATGTATCTAAAAAGATTACCTCCTTAAAAGCTGGGTCTACCTTTTCAGATAGCTCTACTAGGTGGTTATTTACCTTAGCTATTACCACCTGACTTTTTATATCTTGACCGTAGGCTCTTAAGAGGTCCTCATAGGTCATTAAGTTATCAACTTCAACTACTTTCTCAAAAGAATTCTCATAGATATCAAATACGATTTTCACTTGTCTTTTACTCATTAAAATCACCTTTTTTAATCAAATCTTTATAATAATAAAATGATAAAGCTGTAGCTATTACCCAACCAATAGGCCAAGATAGCCAAATTCCAATAGGCCCCAACTTGTAGCTTAAAACAAAGGCTAGTATTACCCTTACTAATAAGTCTACAAAGGTTGCTATCATAAATTCCTTCATCTTCTTGCTAGCCCTTAAGACCCCATCTGTATTTAACTTATTGGCAGCTGCAAAGCCCGCTACAACAGAAGACCCTATTAGCATATACAAGGGAGTCTGCCATATTGTACATCTGTTGAAAAATCACCGATATAAACATGGGCAAAATGAACCTGACCAGGACCTTATCCACTCTATCTTTTGTTAAATCTAACATCTTTTACTCCAATCTTTTTACAAATCTATCAATCAAAAAAGAGTGATAGAAAACACTACCACTCAATTATACTACAAATCTTTAGAATTTCTTACGGAGAATGTATCACCATTTTGGAAGTCTCCGTACTTATAGCCTCTTAAAAACCATCTTTGTCTCTGGTCACTTGTCCCATGTTGGAAGGTATCTGGATTTGCCTTTCCTCCCTGCATTTCCTGAATCCTATCATCCCCGACTCCAGATGCAGCAGCCATACCTTCTTTTACATCTCCTGGCTCAAGGTAGGCCCTTTTTTCCATATGGTGGGCTACAACTCCTGCATAATAATCAGCCTGAAGCTCTAATTTCACCATCTCATTGTTGTAGTCTATATCAGACACCTTACCTCTTAAGCCCTGAACTTCCATAAGCTTTCCAGTCTGCTTTTGGACATGGTGACCAACTTCATGGGCCAAGACGTAAGCAAAAGGAAAGTCCCCCTTGGCACCAAAGACCGTCCTTAGGTCCTTGGCAAAGGCCACATCAATATAGACAGTCTCATCTGCCCCACAATAGAAGGGTCCCATGTTTGAACTGGCAAGTCCACATCCTGACGAAACCCTATCTTGGTACAAGGTCAGCTTAGGCTCCCTATAATTGGCATTTTGCTCTTGAAAAAGCTCATGCCACACATCTTCAGTATCAGCAAGAACCACAGATAAAAATTCCTCTATTTCTTTTTCTTCAGGGCTTCTTGACTCATACCTAGTTTCAATATTTGCGGATGGAGTCATAGCTCCACCTACATTCAACAAAGTTTCCAAAGGATTTTGACCTGTGAGTAGGGAAAATACAATTAGTAAAACAATCCCTCCGCCGCCAAGTCTTCCAAGGCCACCAAGGCCTCCCATGCCTGCTCCAGCTGGGCGTCCTCTCTTTTGTACATTATCACTTTGGCGTCTACCTTGCCATTTCATACTCTATCTCCTTGACCTCTTAAATAAAATGCTTTCTATAGACTTATACCCAAAAGCCTAGTCTCTTCTCATAACATTTTTTATATGGTACAAGCCTTTTCTCATGGAAAATGCTATATTAAACATCCCGTTCCAGAAAGGTCTTAAAACTAGGTCAAATTCACCAATTCTTGATTTCTTTTCAGACCCCCATCTCTTCTTAAATTCATATAGGCCAGGAGCCTCGTCATCTTCCCTGCCTTCTTGGCCGGAAACTCCGCCGAAATCATAAATTGTACACCCATTTTTCTTGGCATAAAGCATCATTTCCCACTGCATGAAGTAGTTTGGCAAAAGGTCTCTTAGCTCGTTACTTGATGCCCCATATAGGTAGTAGGCAATCCTACCACATTGGGTATAAAGGGCACCTGAAAGATACTTGCCATCTGGGTTTTCTTCTTTTATTTTTTCGATTTCATTAATTTGATTCTTAGTATTATTTATAGAATTTTGGATTTGTGAAATTTGTTGGTCCCTTTTTCCATCTTCATTCTTATTTTGAGCTCTAGCAAGGTCTTTTTCCTTATTTTTAAGGTCCTTGTTTAAGTTTTCTAAGGCCAGTGTGGGATCAATTTTTACCAAGAATAACCTGGCATCATCATTGTCCTTCATCTCTTCAAGTACCCTCTTAAAGTAGCTGGCACTTCTTATCCCAAAATCATCCCTTTCAGAAGTAATTTCCATAAGGTCATGAAAAATATCTACCTTGTCAAAAGAAGCATCTTCTAATACAAGACCATTCTTTAATGACTTTCTAACGTCAGTCCTAGTCCTAGATTGAAAGGATTTCAAAAGTTCCTTCTCATCTCTTGAAATATCAGTAGTCACATGGTGCCTTGGCTGAGCAAGGCTTAAAAGACCATCTAAAAATCCCTGGTGGACAAAGCCCTTAGAAGTTAAGACATCCATGACATCTTTCTCATCTTCACTACATGCTGGGTCAAGCTTTATCGCAATAGCCTTGTGGGCCTTTGCATTTTTTATGACTTCTTCTATTAACTTGTCGGATGCTTCTTGGTCCTTCCAATCTACTATAAAGCCCCTCGGACTATAGCAAAGACTTAAATTTAGCATAGGAAACTTCCTATATAAAAGCAGGGCTGTCCCCCTAATTCCTTCCTCATCACCTACTGAGACTACATCCCAAGTCCATCCATTCATTTCTTTAACCTTGCCCCAAGATGAAAGCTGAAACATATCAGCGAACTCATGATTTTTCACAAATTCATCATGCCTTTCAAGGTTTTTTTCTAATAATTTAATCAATCTATATCGCTCCTTTTATCTACATCTAATTTTGACTTAATCATAGTTTAATCATAATTAGTCATAATAAGAAGTACTATTTATACCTTTGATTTTATTTTTTATTTTAGAGATATGGTCTTTTACCTTCCAAGTCATATCATAAAGGTTCTTTTGGAAAGGCTTTAAAACTAGGTCAAATTCACCAATCAAGCTAATCTTTTCAGACCCCCATCTCTTCTTAAACTCATATAGCCCTGGCTCAGGGTCATTGTCTTTGCCTTCAAGGCCAGAAACGCCTCCAAAGTCATATAGGCTGCAACCTTCATCTTTAGCATAAAGCAT
>CAYFNZ010000003.1:0-56442 GCA_964344625.1 uncultured Peptoniphilaceae bacterium
TGCAGTAAAAATGTATTAAAAATGGAAAGTATGTTGCAACGAGGAATGCACGAAGTGCCCCGCAGTAAAACATACTTTCCATTTTTTTTATGAAAATATTATTTCTTTTATTTTTCCTGTTATTTTTTCTAGTGGCTTCTTTTCTGTTTCTTCATCTATGGTGTATTCTTCTACACCTGCAGCATCAATAAATTCTTTGTAGAAGTCTTCAACTTCAGGTCCAATTACAACTTGGTATTGACCACCTTGAACAAAGCTTCCCTTAACATTTTCTAGTTGATTAATTTTATCAGAGTATAAGACATCTGTATCTTTTAAGAAAAATCTCAATCTACTTGAACAGTGTTTAACTCCTCTAATGTTATTTCTACCGCCTATGAACTTTAAAATTTCATAAACATCATCTGTATACTTGCTCATAAAACCTCCTTATATAAATTTTCTATTATAGTTTTATTTTTAGTCTTTTATTTAATTACCTTATCAGGTTCATATATTACCATTATTCAAAGGAATAAACAATATTAATGCAAAAATAATAGGTTAGAAAAACAAAATATAATAATGGTTGCCTTTTCCATTAAAAATATTTAATAATAAAGAGTGGATACCAGAAATCGGCAGCCACTCTCGTCTTTTATATTATTAAATAGTTTCAATAGTAGTATTTTAGCTATTTCTTGTTTTTAAATAGTAAATTAATCCAAAGGCATCAGCTAAGAACCAACCAATTACAATTGACCACCAAATACCAGTTGTGCCAATATGTGACATAGGGGCTAGGATGTAGGCTAAAAGAACCCTAGTTCCTAAGGATAGGATGGTAAGCACTATTGACATGGCTGGCTTTGCTACAGCCCTATAATAGCCATAAAGTAAAAATAGGATTCCTATTCCTACATAAAAGGCTCCCTCAGTCCTTAAATACTTTGTACCAACTGATAAAATCTCTACACTTGGACTATCTAAAAATATAGAAATTAGGCCATCTGCAAAGATAAAGACTAGGATGGAAATCAGAAGTGAAAAGCAAATAACCAATAAAAGGGCTTTTCTGAATCCTTCCTTAATTCTTTTTTTGTTGCCAGCACCATAATTTTGAGCAACGAAAATGGAAAAAGCATTTCCAAAGTCTTGCACAGGCATGTAGGCAAAAGCATCGATTTTTACTCCTGCTGCGAAGGCAGCCATGGTAGATGGACCAAAGCTATTTACAAGTCCTTGAATCATAAGGATACCAAAATTCATGACTGATTGTTGAATAGAGGTCATAATAGAAAAATTTGATATTTCCTTTATAGATTCTATATCTAAAATTGTATCGCCTTTTTTGTACCTTAAATCATCGTTTTTGATCCAAGCGAAGGCAAATATGCCTAAGCCAGAGATGTATTGGGAGATGACTGTTGCAACAGCCGCTCCAAAGATTCCCATGGAAAATGTCTTAACAAATAGATAGTCTAGAAAAATATTTAAGACTACTGAAATTGCAAGAAAAATCATAGGGGTCCTTGAATCACCAATAGACCTATAGATACTGGCTACATAATTATATAAAGAAGTCGCTATAAAACCAGCAAATATAATAATTAGGTATTCCTTCATAAGTGGAAAAACCTCTTGAGGTACATTCATAAAAGCGATAATCTGATCAATGAATATGTAGGCTAGGATGTTGAGTATGATTGTAACAGAAAATATTAGGACAAATGAAGAATACACGCTTTTTTTCAAGCCTTGATAGTCTTTTTGTCCAAATTTTATTGAAAATACACTTCCTGATCCTAAAGCTAGACCATAAATAATAGAAGTGATAAAAATCATAAAAGTAAAAGAAGACCCTACTGCTGCAAGGGCATCAGGTCCTATAAACCTACCTACAATTATGGTATCAGCGATGTTATAAAATTGTTGCAATAAATTACTAATAAATAAGGGAACCGACAAGGTCAAAATTGACTTAATTACCGGTCCCTCTAACATATATCTCTTTTCCACACCTATATTATAACATAAATATTAACAAAATATCATGAATTATATGCCTAGTATGAAAGAATTATTGAATTGTAAGGATATAATACTTGCGGTTCAAAATTTTTATAGTTGTTAAGCAAGATGGTATTATTGTCAGGAATAAATTTAGATACATCTTGCTTTTGGTCAGAAAAATTCATTAAGATTCTTAATTTTTCTTCTCCAATTATCCTATCAAAAATGTAGATTTTATCATCAAAATATACATTCTTATAGGCTCCATGAGAGATTGCAAGATGGTTTTTCCTTAGCTCGATTAAATCCTTATAGTAATAAAAAATTGAGTCCTCATTTTTGATAGCCTCTTCATAATTTATGGACTTATCAGGATGAACCGCCATCCAAGGCCTAGCACTTGTAAATCCACCTAAGTCAGAATCGTCCCACCTTACAGGAACTCTAGCATTGTCCCTGGACTTTGCAGCCAAAATTTTAAGAGCCTCTTCTTGGGAAATGCCATTGGCTATTAAGATTTTATAATAGTTAATTGACTCATAATCCACGTAATCATCTATGGACGTAAAGCCTGGGTTTGTCATGCCTATTTCTTCGCCTTGATAGACATAGGGGGTTCCCCTCATCATATGGGTTAAGCATGCAATTGATGATGCTAGCTCATACTGGAATAAATCTGATTTTGCAAACCTGGAAAGGGCCCTAGGTTGGTCGTGGTTATTCATAAACCAAGCGGACCAGCCATTTCCTTCTTGAACCTCTTCTTGCCAGGTATCAAGAAGCTCAAAGAACTTGAACCAATCCATTTCTTGTAGGGTCCATTTTTGACCATCTTTGTAGTCTACCTTCATGTGGTGGAAGTTAAATGCCATAGAAAGGCCAGCATTTTCAGGGTTAGTGTACTTTATTGAATTTTCTATAGAAGTTGAAGACAATTCTCCAACAGTAACACAATCTTCAATTTCTGCCTTTGAGAAAAGCTCTTTAAGCCATGGGGTAACCATTGGGCCATCGGTATAAAACCTTCTACCGTCACCTTCAAAGTCATCTTCAAATACATCTGGTTTTGATATGACATTGATTACGTCAAATCTAAAACCCTTTACACCCTTGTTTTTCCAAAACTTTAGAACTTCAACAAGTTCTTCTCTAACTTCTGGATTTTTCCAATTAAGATCAGCTTGCTTTTCATGGTAAAGGTGTAGGTAATACTTGCCAAGTTTTTCTTCATACTTCCAAGCAGGACCACCGAATTTAGAATCCCAATTTGTAGGTAGAGAGCCGTCTTCTTTACCATCTTTCAAAATGTAGTAATCTTGGTATTTTTCATCTCCAGCTAAGGCTTTTTGGAACCATTCATGATATGTAGATGTATGATTAAAGACCATATCTAACATGATACCTATTCCACATTGATTGGCTTTGGTGATTAGTTCTTCAAAGTCATCGAAATCTCCAAATACTGGATCAATAGCGCAATAGTCATCGACATCATAGCCATTGTCAAATTGGTGGGAAGGATAGATAGGGGATAACCAGATTAAGTCTACTCCTAGTTTTTGAAGATAAGGGAGTCTTTTAATGACTCCCTGTAAATCTCCAATACCATCATTATTTGTATCCTGAAAACTCTTAGGATAAATTTGATAAATTGTTGATTTCTTAAAATCTTTAAGCATTTGCATCAGCCCTTTTGTTAAGTATTACAGTTAAAACTATAGGAACTATGATGGAAATTAAGATACCTATAAATACGATACCCCATTTTTCAAATGGGAAGGATAAAAATCCTGGAAGTCCACCTACACCGATTGATAGGGCACCAGTTTTTGTAACTACCATGAATAAGCCTGCTATTGCAGAGCCTATCATACCTGCTAGGAATGGAGTTCTGTACTTTAAGTTAACCCCGAACATAGCAGGTTCAGTTACACCTAGGTAACAAGAAATAGCAGCTGGAACACCAACTTCTTTTAATTTTTCATTGCCCTTGTTAGCAAGTAGGGTACCTACTACTGCGGAACCTTGTGCGATATTTGACATCATAATCATAGGCCATAAAAGTGTAGTATTATCAGCAGTACTTGCGATAAGTTGTAGGTCTATAGCATTTGTCATATGGTGAAGACCTGTAATAACTAATGGGGCATATAGGAAGCCAAAAACAGCTGCAAATAGCCAGTTAACGGCAGAAGTAAGTCCTGCATAAACCACATTAGCAATCCATGTACCAATTGTCCAACCTATTGGTCCTAAAATTGTATGTGCAACAATAATTGATATTAATAGGGAAAAGAATGGTACGAAAATAATTTGTACAACACTTGGAATAATCTTTTTAAAGAATTTTTCCAAATAAGCTAAAGTAAATCCGGCAAAGATAGCTGGTAGAACTTGAGCTTGGTAACCAATCATATTAACTTTAGCAAATACAAAGTCCCATACAGGAATATCCGCAGGAGCAGTACTTGCAACGGCATAAGCGTTCAATAATTGAGGGGATACTAGGGTAATACCTAAAACTATACCTAAGATTTGAGTAGTTCCCATCTTTTTAGTAACGGACCATGTAATACCTACAGGTAGGAAGTGGAAGATAGCTTCACCTGGTAACCATAAGAAATGGTTAACACCTGCCCAGAAAGGATGTAGGTCTGTTATTGTCTTAGTACCATCTTTAAGCATGAATACGCCAGCATCATTAAACATTTTTACCGCTTCTAAGATATTTCTAAAGCCAAGGATTAAACCACCTACTATAATTGCTGGAATAATTGGGGCAAAAATTTCTGCTAAGGTAGACATGAATTTTTGCAAACCTGATTGATTAGACTTAGCTTCAGACTTTACTTCTTCTTTAGATACACCTTCTATACCAGAAGCTTTTGTGAATTCGTTGTAGAATTCTTGTACTTCATTACCAATAATTACTTGGAATTGTCCAGCTTGTGTGAAAGTACCCTTAACTGAAGGAAGGGATTCAATCTTTTCGATATCCGCTTTTTTTGAATCGATTAGGACAAATCTCATTCTTGTAACACAGTGGGTTACAGCCTTAATATTTTCTTTTCCGCCAACATATTCTAATAGTTTGTTAGCATCTTGTGTAAACTTTGACATACTAGCCTCCTTTATCTTAATATATATAGGGCTTTCATAAATTTCCTTTCAATTTATAATTAATTGATTATAAATAAAATGATAACATGATTATTTGAATTTTAAAAGAAAAAAAATATAGGGGATACAATTAGTACCCCCAAGTAAGTAGTCTCCATTCTCCATTTTCTGAACGACCAAGCCACCATTGATAATTTTCGTAAAGCTTATTAGCTTCAAGAACTTCATTTCCTTTTTGACATCAGATTTACTACTGCATGCACTTAAGGCTCCTAAGATTATAAGACAAGCGATTGTTAATGTTATCCATCTTTTTTTTATGACTTGCTCCTTAGATTAGTTTATTTTGCTATTATGTTTATAATAATTATAAGTCAAAAATAATTTGTGTACAAGAAAAGCAGAAAATCTTTATGTGATAGTTATACAGGGTATAGGAGATTTAAATTTAGATACCTATCATTTTTGTCACAAAATAATAATTTTGTGACAAAATATACCTGAAAAAATAAGAAGAGCCACTATGGACTCTTTTTATCCTGATTTTTTAATTTGATTGTTTTAGCTTTATTTTGGATTATTAGCTGTGATTTATTTCATTTTCTTTTATTCCGATTGCTGATAATCTTTTAGAATGCAAACAAATCAAAATTTTGAATCTTCATATTCTCTTATAAAATTATATAAGTTTAAAATTTGCTAGCTACTTTAACATGGATTTTTCAACATGGATTTTTCGGATCGTTTTGTATTTGTACTATAGATATTTTATCATTTAGACCTATTTATCTTAATTTACAAGATTATAATCAGTTTTTTATCGGTTTTTCGCTTCTAAGCCTAAATTTGGGCTTATTTTCGATTTTAAGACGAAAACACCCCTTTAACGACTATTTATACCTAAATAGAAATTAAATCGCTTAAAATTGATTTTAGACCCTAAATTTTTAGGACATTTGAGGACTAGCTAGTTAATTTTTGTTTTTTTATAATTTTAGCGTTAAATTTTTAAGAATATGCTTTTTTAGAACAAATACATTACTCCGCCGCTAATTATACTTACGATTATACCGGATGTTAAATTTCCTAAAATAACTGTTATGACTGACTTGATTTTATTCATACCAAGTAGATGTGATATTAAGGATCCTGTCCAAACACCTGTACCTGGAAGTGGAATTGCTACAAATAAAAATAAGCCCCAGTATCCGTACTTATCAATTTGATCTCTTTTGCTTAAAGTTTTATTGGTTATCTTAGTGATTAGCTTGTCGAAAAAGTTTATCTTTCTTAGAAGCATAAAAACATAGCCTATCAAATATACTATGAATACAGTTGGTATTGATGAACCAATAAATGAAATTAGAAAAGAATTTTTATAGTCAATTCCTAGACTAAGAGCAACCGGTATGGCGCCTCTTAATTCTATGATTGGAAACATTGACAATAAAAAAACCGCAACTTCTTTTGTAAAATGTGTCTTAAAAAATTCTATTAAACCGATCATTTGATACTCCTTATTTTGCTTATGATATTATATCACAATAGAATTTTAAAATCTTTTTTATATGTTAAAATATATGTGGAGGTAGTTATGTATAAGGATATACCACTTTTTTTGAATGATTTTTTGGATTACTTAAAAACTATCAAGTCTTTGGCGCCATCAACTATCCATGAGTATTATTTGGATTTAAGACTTTTCCTTAAGTTTATTGAATATAGGAAGTCTCCGATAAATTATGACGGGGTTGATGATATAGATGTGAGTAATTTCGATATAGAGATGCTTAAGAAGGTTAATTTAATAGATTTACATAGTTATATAGCTTTTAGGGACGACTCTAGGGATAATTCGTCTACTACAAGAGCTAGAAAGATTTCAAGTTTAAGAACATTTTATAAGTATATGACAAATATTGCTAAGCTTTTAGATACGAATCCTACTTTAGAGCTTGAAAGTCCAAAGCTAAAGAAGAGAAATCCGGTATATCTCAGCTTGGAAGAGTCAAAAAAGCTTTTAACCACTATCATGGAAGGTTCAAATGAAGTGTTGAAAAGAAGGGATTTTGCTATAGTTTTAATATTTTTGACTACTGGGGTCAGGCTTTCAGAGTTAGCAAGTATGAATGTAAATTCCATTAGAGATATGCAGTTTTCCGTTGTTGGAAAGGGCAATAAGGAAAGAACTGTATATATGACTGAAGCATGTCAATATGCTATAAATGAGTATCTAGCGGTTAGGCCTAAGGTTAAAGATGAACAAGCCCTATTTTTAAGTACTAGAAAAACCAGGATGAGTAATAGGGCAATTCAGCATATGATTGATAAATACCTTAATCAAGCGGGCTTTGATGTAACAAAGTATTCTACCCACAAGCTTAGACATACTGCAGCTACCTTGATGTATAAGGAAGGTGTAGATATAAGAACTTTACAAAAAATATTAGGTCATACATCAGTTGCCACTACTCAAATTTACACTCATGTTGAAGATGAAGACATGAGAGAAGCAATAAAGCATAATCCTTTATCGGATATAAAAACACAGGATTAAATAAACCCTAAAGTTGAATCATTGGTTCAATTTTAGGGTTACTTTATGTTATTTAAATGTGGTCCCTATATAGGGCAATAACCTTTCCTAATACCTCAAAATAGTCTGGTATTATAGGTGACATAGATGAGTTTTCAGGTCTTAATTCAATCCTTCCATTCTCTCTTACATATCTTTTAACAGTTGCTCCATCTTCTATCAGGGCTACAACTATATCGCCATTCTCGCAAGTATTTTGCTTTCTTACTAGGATTTTATCTCCATCAAGAATGCCAGCTTCTATCATGGATTCCCCCTTGATAGTTAGCATAAACATCTCCCCTTTTGTGGAATAGAAAGAAGGGATAGGAAACATCTCTAATACATTATCATCTGCAAATATGGGCTCTCCAGCTGCGACATTGCCATATACAGGTACATCTATGGTATCTTCTTTAATAATATCGTCAGATAAGTCCTTATTCTGGGATTTGTCGACTATCTCAATAGTCCTGCTGGCGTTATCTGACTTTATTATTAAGCCGAGTTCCTCAAGTTTTTTAATATCATTATGGACAGTGGATGTTGATTTTATATTTAAGGCATCTCTAATTTCTCTTACAGATGGCGAATATCTTTTTTCATTTTTAAATTCAATCAGGAATTTGTAAACGGCTTCTTGTCTCTGGTTTAATTGGTTCATATAGACCTCCTTATGATTTTATTATACAGGGAAAACATAATAAAAACAAATGTTCTTTTTTATATTGACAAAGAACATTTGTTCTGATATTCTATATGTAACAAAAGAACGTATGTTTGCGAGGTGACTTATGAAAAGATATAGAATTATAGATAGAAAGAAATTTAATAGATTTATTGCTTTAAGTATATTAACATCTACCCTTCTTATTTATATACTTATTAGTTTGGCTTTGCCAAGCAAGGCTTCTGGAGTTAACCAAGAAATGACATTTACAGTTATTCAAGGCGATAACCTTTGGGACATTGCAAGAGCTATGAACACAGGTAAAGACACAAGGCAGGTAGTCCATGATATTTATAAATTAAATAGGATTTCTAATAGGGACACTATTTATCCAGGACAAGTGTTAAAATTACCAGTATATTAAAATGATTTTAAAATAAAAAGTGATAAGTTTAAATCTTCTCCAAGATCTAGCCTATATGAGCTGTCATAGGCTAGGACTTAGAAAGTGATTTAATACTTATCATTTTTTATGTATTATCTCGATCTTCTAATATTTTATGTATTATTGTCTGATTAATTTAATAATTTTCTTAACATCTTCGTTAGTTAATGAATATTTTATTTCCGTACCGTATCTTCTAGATTCAAGTATATTTGCTTGTTTTAAAATCCTTAAATGTTGAGAAACACTGGATTGAGAAATTTCTATGCAATCTTGAATATTTGTAACATTCATGCCTTCTGGATAATCATAAAGGCCATTAACAATACATAATCTTGTCGGATGAGACAATGCTTTAAAGATCTCTGCAAACTCATCTATGAATTCTTCCATATGATTTATTTATCCCCTTTCTATTTCATTAAATTTATAATATGATATAATACTTAAATAGTCAATAATAATGTGAGGTTGAAAGTAGGTTTGAAAGCGTTTAACAAAGTCCTAATACTGATAAACTCAGAGGGAAAAAAGAGAATAATAGATGATTTTATAGATTTTTTACATAATCATTTTCAAGAACATATAAATAGTGGATTTTTTATTTTATATAAGACTGTTGATCCAACATCTACTAAGGTTATATCAAAGGATTTTTCTCAAAAATATGAAAAATCTTTGATAGTAGCTGTAGGCGGAGATGGTACAATTCACGAAATAGTAAATTCTATAAATTTTGATAATACTTCTTTAGCTGTTATTCCAAATGGCACAGGTAATGACTTTGCTAGTCACTTGTATGGAGAAATAGATCGTAGAGATATTTTTAAAAAGCTACTTAATCCTAATTTTTTTAAGGCAGATGTGATTAGGATTAATGATTACTATTGTATGAATGTAACTTCTTTTGGATATGATACAGTTGTATTAAAAAAATCCTTAGAACTTAAGGAAAAGTTTCCATTTTTAAGGAACTTTTCATTTAAATTAGCTGTACCCCTAACTATATCTAAAATTGAACCAGTAAACTATACCTATGATTTTATAGATGTAAATGATAATCATATAAAAGGAAAAGGTGGATTTATCTTAAATGCAATTTGCAATGGGTCTAGGTTTGGAGGAGGTTTTAAGCCAGCCCCAGAAGCTAAGATAAATGATGGAATAATAGAGATAAACCAAGTTGACAACATGTCATTGAGACAGTCTATAGGAAAGATAGCTTCATATACTGATGGCAGCCATATAAACAAAATCAAGGAAAGTCACAACTATAAGGTAGTATCTGGCAAGATAAAACCTGATGGTGAAAAAATATTTGGAAATATTGATGGAGAACTCTACGAATTCGATGAGATAGACTTTGAAATCATACCAGGTAGGATAAATTTAATGTATTAAATAAGGTAATATCTAAAAAACCAGTCTTGTTAATGTGGAATTCATTGAGAACTCCGCAAAAGCAAGGCTGGTTTCATTTTTAAAGAAGTTTTGTCAGTGATATCATGGCTGCTAGCTTAGCTTGTTCAAAGACTACCCCACCTTGGTAGTAGGCTACATAAGGAGGTCTTAGCGGACCATCAGCTGATATTTCAATGGATGACCCATCAATAAAGCCTCCTGAGGCCATGATTACTTGGTCGTTATAGCCAGGCATTTCCCATGGATATGGAACAACACTGGCTCCTACTGAAGCGGCCATTTGGATTGCTTGTACAAAGTTTATTACCTTGTCAGGATCTTCAAAGACAATAGCTTGGATTATGTCTGACCTCTTATCGTCTAATGCAGGATAGGTTTTATAGCCAAGGTCTGAGTAGATTTTGCAAAATAGAAGGGCTGATTTTAAGGCTTGATTGGTGATATGTGGTGCGAAGAATAAGCCTTGAAGGGTTGACCTAGTTGTATCATAGGTTAGTCCCGTTTCCTTGCCTAGACCTGGAGCGTAGAAGTGGTCTGAGATAGCTGTAATAATTTCTTTTGAACCAGCTATATAGCCGCCGCCTAGGGCTATTGCTCCACCAGGGTTTTTAATTAGGGAGCCTACGCAGACATCTGCTCCTACTTCTGTCGGTTCCTTGTAATCAGTAAATTCACCATAGCAATTATCTACCATAACAATAGATTCTGGACTTATTTTTTTTATGAAGGAGATTGCTTCTTCTATTTCATCTATAGTTAGGGCTCTTTTTAAGCCATATCCTGTTGACCTTTGGATTAATACTAACTTTATAAGCTCTTTCTTAAGTTTTTCTTCTAGCTTTACAAAGTCAATTTTATTGTCTATTAGGTCAATGTGGTCGTATTTGACACCCTTTTTTATTAAAGAATTTGGGCTATCTCCTTCAATTCCTATTACTGATTTTAGGGTATCATAAGGATGGTCTGTTATAGATAGCATCTTGTCATTATAGTTTAATAGAGAAAATAGAGTTGTAGCTAGGGCGTGGGTACCAGATGAGATAGCACTTCTAACAAAAGAATCTTCTGTGTTAAAGAGTTTTGCAAAGATTTCTTCAGTCTTTTCCCTTCCCCTATCTCCATATCCATAGCCGGTAGAATAGGCAAAGTCACTTTGACTTAAGCCAACTCCCCTATAGATATTTAAGATTTTTATTTGGTTATATTCTCTTATTTGATCTAATTCCTTAGAGTTTTCTTCTACGTATTCACAGGCTTTTTCAACTATATCAAAAGCCTTTTTATTTATCTTATAATGCTTATTTAAATATTCATAATTCATTTACTTCACCTAAAATAACTTCTAACATTTCTTGACGGCTAAGTTTAGACCTATCTAACCATATAGCCTCTTTATTTTTTCTAAACCAAGTAAGTTGTCTTTTTGCATATCTTCTTGTATCCTGCTTTAGGGTTTCAACCATAGTATTATAATCAACTTCACCTTCTATGTAGGGTATTACTTCCCTATAGCCAATAGCTTTCATAGACTGGTCATCTTTATTTAAGCCTTGGGAAAGTAGATTTTTAACCTCATCTACAAGACCTTCATCTAGCATGATGTCGACTCTTTTATTGATATTGTCATATAAAACTTGTCTTATATCAGTTATTACAAAGAGATAGTAGTCATAGTCTGTATTAAGCTTGCTATCAAGTGTTATTTTTTTACCAGAGTATTCATAGACTTCTAGGGCCCTTATGATTTTTTTCTTGTCTTTTATCGTAAGATAGCCATAATGGTCTTTATCAATTTCTAAAAGCCTATCAAGTAGGGATAGAGGATTATTTTTATATATTTCCTCCATCTTATCTCTAAAGTCCTGGTTAGGCTTAACATCATTAAAGTCATAATCATATATAATGCTATTTATATAAAGGCCGGTGCCGCCAGCTAAAATCGGTATGTGTCCTCTCTGGTGGATTTCTTTTATAAGGTTTTTGCAGGCTTTTTGAAAGTCTTGAACCGAATACTTGTCCTTTGGAGATATGATATCTATCATATGGTGGACTACAGCTTGCCTTTCATCAAGGCTTGCCTTTGCTGTTCCAATGTCCATACCCTTATAGATTTGCATAGAATCACAGGAGATGATTTCTCCATTTATTTTTTTAGCTAGGTCAATAGCCAATGATGACTTTCCTGAAGCTGTTGGGCCTCCGATGATAATTACTTTTTCTTTCATTTGTTTAAGATCCTTTCGAAGTCAGCTTGAGACAGAGAAAAGATTATTTTCTTGCCATTTTCCGTAGAAAACTTATTAGATGATTTCATGAGGTCTTTATAGAGGCTCATGGCATGGTCATAGGTCATATTTGCCTTTTTATTTATAGCATAGGCTATTGCCCTCTTCTTAAGAATTGAAATATATTCATCTTCTGTTGAATTTTCAGACATATTATCAAAGATATTTATGAAGATATCTCTGTTACAAGCAAGGTTTCCAATATATGGAACTGCCCTTATTGCTATGGTATTTTGGCCGAAATCATCTATGTCAAAACCAAATTCACTAAAGATATTTTGATTATCAAGGAACTTTTCATAATCCTTAGGACCAAATTCTATTATTATCGGTGACAGAAGTTGGTTAATAGGAAAAGTTTTACCATCAATGTCTGAGACAAGTTTATCGAATATTAGCCTTTCTTGGGCAGCTATTTGATCTACGATTATCAATTCGTCTTTTGCGAATTCCTTAAATATTAAATACCTATTAAAAAGACATGTAATATATTCTGTATCAATATCGAAGGACAGGATATTTTGAGTATCATCTTTTTCTAAAGAGGATAAGTCTTTTTCATATGAAAACTCATAAGGACAAGAGGCCTGTGTAGAATCTAGAGGATTTTCTATCTCAAAGCCCTCAATATCATCTTCATCAATATCATCAAAGTCATCATCTAGGTTAATGACCTTGATATCATAGTCTGCGACTTCTTCGTGAAGGTCCTCAGAAGTAGAAGGGTACTTAAGAGTTTCTTTTTCCTTATCTTCAGATTTATCAAAATTTTTATAGGCATCTAGGATTTTTTCATAGGAATCCCTAGAGTTTAAGTCATAAAAATTAGGCTTAAAAGTGTTTTTTTCTTCTATTTTTAACTCTTTAATCCTTTGGGCCTCTAGAAGGGTTTCAGAAATTGTGTTTTTTAATTCCTCATATAGTTCATCCGCAAAAGAAAACTTAATTTTTTGCTTGTTGGGTGAGATATTTATATCGATATTTTTAGGGTTAGTCTCAATAAATATCTGGAAAGCTGGAAATCTTCCATTAGGAATTATGGTATGATATTGTGTTTCTATATGGTTTACAAGATCCATATCTTCTATGTATCTACCATTTACAAAGATATATTGCATGCTCCTATTTCCCTTATAGAAACTATTGTTTGAAATGTATCCAGAGATTTTATATTCTGTTTTGTCAGACTTAATGTCTAGGATATTGTTGGCATAGTCATTTCCAAAAAGTATCCTTAGATTATCCTTTAGGCTATTGTCCTTAAAGGTTTTAAAAATAAGCTTATCGTCTTTTATATAGCTTATAGATACCTTTGGATTTGCTATGGCAAATGAATACATCAAGGCTGTTATTTTATTTCCTTCTGCCATGTCTGATGATAGGAATTTTTTTCTAACAGGTAGGTATTCAAATAGGTTTTTAACTTCTATAATGGTACCTTTATTCATTCCGATGCTCTTGTTTGAAATCAGCTTGTTATTATCATAGCTTAGGTGGCTACCAGCTGGTTCATCTTGAGTTTTTGAATAGATATCAAGTGAGGATACAGCAACTATAGATGCTAGGGCTTCCCCTCTAAAACCCATGGTATAGGTCTTATAAAGATCGTCAAAGTTGTTTATCTTAGAAGTAGCATGCCTTAAAAAGGCTCTTTCAATCTGGTCTTTTTCAATACCTGAGCCATTATCAGAAACTTTAATAAATTCCTTTCCACCTTTTTTGATTTCAACGACTATTTCATCAGCCTGGGCATCTACGGAATTTTCAACTAGTTCTTTGATTATGGACATGGGTCTTTCTACGACTTCTCCAGCTGCTATTTTTTGAATTGTATCATCACTTAGTAAATTAATCTTCAAATAAGTCACCCGCCCTATTTTTGAATTCATAAAGCATATCATATGCTTGTTTAGCAGTCATTTCATCTAAATTTAAGGATTTTATCTCCCTTAAAAGCAAGTCTTTTTCAAGATTTCCAAAATTCATATACATTTGATTTGCTTGTTCATATACAAAATCGATGTTTTTATTTTCCATGGATTTTAGGATTTGGCTAGCTCTTTCTATGATTTTAATTGGAATGCCTGAAAGTTTTGCTACCTCAATTCCATAGGACTTATCTGCAGATCCAGGCATGATTTTCCTTAAAAAGATTAAGTCTCCATGGTCTTCTAAAATGTCTACTTTAAGGTTACTTACATTATCAAGCTTTTCAGCTATTTGGGTTAATTCATGGTAGTGGGTAGCAAAATATGTCTTTGCCTTAAGATTTTTACTTAGGTATTCAACAATGGCTATTGCAATACTCAGGCCATCGTTTGTACTTGTCCCTCTTCCCACTTCATCAAGAATTATAAAGCTATTCTGAGTAGCATTATTTATTATGTTTGACATTTCCTTCATCTCAACCATGAAGGTAGAATCGCCCTTAGCCAAGTTATCAGACGCACCAATCCTTGTAAATATTGCATCGGAAATGCAGACATTACAGTATTTGGCAGGAACAAAAGACCCGATTTGGGCCATTAGGACTATAAGGGCCATTTGTCTCATATAGGTTGATTTTCCCGCCATATTAGGTCCAGTAATTATCTTAATCCTGTCATGATTAAGGCCGATTTGGCTGTCGTTAGGCACGAAGCTTGCTAAATCAAGGGTTCTTTCAACTACAGGATGCCTACCTTCCTTAATGTCAATAAAGTCTTCTTCATTAAAAACTGGTCTTACATAGTTGTAATTTTTTGCGGTTTCAGCAAAAGAAAGTAAGGCGTCTAGGTTTGCTATTATGTCTGTTGTAGCCTTTATCCTTGCAGAAGCACTGGCGATTGTTTCCCTTATTTCTACAAAAAGCTTGTACTCCAAGTCTCTTGTATCTGACTGACTACCTAGGATTTTGTCCGCAATTTCATTAAGCCTGTCGGTCATGTATCTCTCAGAGTTTTTTAAGGTCTGTCTTCTTATGAAGAAATCAGGAGCGTTACTTATCATTGACTTTGTAAGCTCTATGAAATAGCCTACATTTTTATTGTAGGAAATCTTTAGATTTTTTATGCCAGTTTCTTCTTTTAGAATACTTTCATATTCTATAAGTTCTTTTTTACCATTTATTGACTCATATTTTAAATCATCGAGGTCTTTAGAATAGCCTTCCTTAATTAAGTTTCCTTCTGTTATTACTACTGGGGCATCCTCTAGAATTGACTTATCAACTAGGACATATAAGTCTCTTAAGTCATCAAGGCTCTCTCCGATTTCCTTTAATTCTTGTGAAGAGGACAGGCTCAATAGATTCTTAATATTAGGTAAGTTTTCAATAGAGTTTTTTAAGTTTAAGAGCTCTTTTGCATTTGCCTTACCATAAGAAATTTTAGCTAAAATTCTCTCTAAATCAAAGATTTGATTAAGGTAGTCTGATAGTCTCATAGCCTGGTCTAGGTTATTTACAAGGTATTCAACCAAGTCCAATCTATAATTAATCTTGTCAATGTCCAGAAGTGGAAATTCAAGCCATGAGTTTATCTTTCTTGACCCCATAGGTGTCTTAGCCTGGTCTAATACGGAAATTAAACTATTTTTCCTAGAATTGTCATACAGGCTCTTGTGGATTTCAAGGTTGGCCCTAGTAGATGCATCAACCTTCATATAGTTATTTGCTTCTACATATGTTAAGTCATTGATGTGCTTTAAGGGCTGGTCTTGAAATAGGTAGATATAGTCTAATAGCATATTAGAGGAAAGTATTGAAAAATACTTTTTCTCTAAATTTTTATCTACATTTTTTTCTAAAAATAAATTTACTTGTCTAATACTTGTCGCAATATCAGTATCGGGTGTATCAATATATGAAATGAAGATATTATATTGTAGGCAGTAGTTATTAAATAGCTTGTCATCTAGCTTAGTATTCAAAAGAATTTCTTTAGGACTTACCTTTACTATGAAGTCTATAAGGTCTTTTGTACTGGAAGCATTTAAGATTTCAGTCGTGTTAAATTCCCCTGTAGTAACATCGATATAGCTAATTCCATAGGATTTTGACTTGTGAAAAATAGAAAGCAAAAAGTTATTATCCTTTTGCCTGCCCTCTAAATCAGTAATAGTCCCAGGGGTTACTATCCTTGTAATAGACCTTTTAACTATGCCTTTTGCAAGTTTAGGGTCTTCTACCTGGTCTACAACGGCAACCTTATGGCCCATATCCACAAGTTTGTTTAGGTAGGTTTCAGCTACATGATGAGGAATTCCACACATAGGAGCTTTTTGACCGCCGCCACAGTCTCTAGCAGTTAGAGCTATTTCAAGCTCTCTTGCCGCTGTAGTGGCATCTTCAAAAAACATCTCATAAAAGTCACCAAGCCTATAAAATAGGATGGCATCCTTATTTTCATTTTTAATTTTCATATATTGTTGCATCATAGGTGTAAACCTTGATGTGTCGAAATTATTCACAAATTTCACCCTCTAATGTAAATGATGTATGTTTTGTTACTTTAACCTTTACAACTTGGCCTATTAGGGACTTGTCTCCCTCGAAGTGGATTAATTTATTGGAAAATGTTCTACCACTTAGCATTGAGTCATTATTCTTGCTTGTGCTTTCAACTATTACCTTGTGAATTTTTCCTAATTCAGCCTTATTCTTTTCGTTGAATATTGGATAGATTACATCCAATAGCTCTTGAAACCTTCTAGACTGGATATCCTTTGGAATTTGGTCTTCCCTCTTTGCAGCAGGGGTCCCTTCCCTAGGTGAATAAATAAAGGTAAAGGCTGAATCAAACCTAGCCTTTCTACATAGGTCTATAGTTTCTTGGTGGTCTTGTTCGGTTTCCCCAGGAAAGCCTACTATTATATCTGTAGTTATACTTATTTCAGGTACCTTAGCCCTAAGTTTTTCAACCAAATTTAGGTAAGTTTCTGAATCGTATTTTCTGTTCATTTCCTTAAGAACCTTGTCACTTCCTGATTGAAGAGGCAAGTGGAAATGCTTTGCTAGCATATCAATGTCTGCCATAGCTTGAATTAATTCATCTGAAAGATCCTTTGGATGGGAAGTCATAAATCTCAAGATATCTAAGTTTTTTACTTCCTTATCTATGGCATATAAAAGCTCAGGAAAAGTATGGCCGATATCCTTACCATAGGAGTTTACATTTTGACCTAATAAGGTCACTTCCTTATACCCCCTATCTGCAAGGTTTTTAACTTCTTGAACTATTTCTTCTAGTGGCCTTGAAGCTTCTCTTCCTCTTGCATAAGGAACGATACAATAGGTACAGAAGTTATTGCAGCCGTTCATAATAGATACATAGGCTGAGAAATTACTTTGTCTAACATAGGCATGTTCTTGGTCCTTGTATTCTTCAACATCTACAATCATTGAATTAGTAGTCTTGTGAAGGCTGATTAATTCTGGCAATTTATCAATATTTCTAGTTCCAAAAATTATATCTACATGCTTGTATTTTTCCCTGATAACATCCCTTGCTTGACCTGTTGACATCATGCACCCACATACTGCAAGAATCATGTCAGGTTTTTCTTTTTTTAGTTTCTTAATGGCACCAAGGTGGCCATATACCTTAAGTTCAGCATTTTCCCTAATCAGGCAGGTGTTATAGGCTATAAAGTCTGCTTCATTTTCGTCATCTGTAGGTGTATAACCTAAGTCTTCTAATATATATGCAATTCTTTCGGAGTCATGCTCATTTGCTTGACACCCATAAGTAAAAATTTTATATTTCATATCTCCTCCGTTTACTCATCTTATATTAACATAAAAAGGCCTGTAATTATAGAAAAATGCTAATTTTTATTGATCATATATACTCCAGATACGACGAATAATAGACCTAAGATAGTATAAATTGTTAAAGGCTCTCCAAGTATGATTGCAGAGAAAATTGCCCCAAATATTGGGATAAATAACCTAAGCATTGATATTTCAGAAGCTGGGTTTGCCATCAATAAGTTATACCAAATAGTGAAGGCTAGGGCTGAAAGTATGCCTGAATAAATCACTAATAAAATACCTGGTAGGTTAACGGTAAGTGGGTTTTGACTTCCAAAAATCCCTAAAATCAATAGGATAATTGAACCCGATAGCATTTGACCTGATGTTAATACCATGGATGGAATCTTGCTTCCATGTTTTTTTACCAAAACAAATGAGATGGCTGTAAATATGGCATTAATCATTAAAAATCCTTCACCTGTAAGCTTAAATGATAGGTCAAAGTCCTTATTCAGGTTGGTTACCACTATGCCTATAAAGCCCAGAATAAGGGCATAGACCTTGTTTAAAGTCATTTTTTCGCTTAAAAATAAGCTGGCAAAAATTACAGATAGGAAAGTGGAAGTTGATTGTAGGATTGCTGACTTTATCCCACTTGTATTTCCTACGCCAATATAGAATAAGATATAGTTGATTGCAGTTGAAATCAGACCTATTAGGACTATGAATTTAATGTTTGGCTTAAACAATTTAAAGTCTTCTTTTCTTGTAAAATACATATAGATTGTTACGAATACGCCGGATAGCATAAATCTAATTCCTGCAATTAAGATTTTACTATAATAGTCATCCGCCGCAATTGAGAAGTACTTGTAGGTTAATTTAAGAACTGGAAAGGCACTTCCCCACAAGGCCATAGCAAACAAGGCCAAAAGTATAGTTTTAACTTTGTTATCTTTCATTAACTCCTCCATATTCAAAATAAAAACACCCAGCTGAAATAACTGGGTGCAAGTATTGATTTTTATAATTATTCTTCTTCAGAAGCTTCTTCTTCAGATTCAGAAATTAATTCATCATTTAGATTTAGACCATCTAATAATTCACCAAAGTTAGTACCGAAAGTATTGTCTTCAGAGAAGTTATGTTGAGCTTGTTCTTTAACAACTTTTCTTTCTTTTCTTTCTCTCTTTGGTCTTTCTTTCTTTTCGAATGACTTGTTTTCTTTAAAAGGTTCTTTTGGTTCCATTAAAGCTCTCATGCTTAAAGAAATTCTTTGTTGGTCTTGATCGATTTCAAGAATCTTAACTTCTACTTCATCACCAATGTTTAATACATCAGATGGCTTTTCAACGTGTTCATTTGAAACTTGTGATACGTGAACTAAACCTTCAACGCCTTCTTCAAGTCTTACAAATCCACCGAAGTCTAATAGGTTAACTACTTTACCCTTAACTACATCGCCAACCTTGTTATTCTTTAAGAATAAATCAAATGGCTTTTCTTGTAATTGCTTTAAGCCTAAAGAAACTCTATTCTTTTCCCTATTAGCCTTTAATACTAAAGCTTCTACTTCTTGACCAACTTCTAATAGGTCAGATGGTTTTTCAATTCTATCCCATGAGATATCAGATACGTGGATTAATGCATCTACGCCACCTAGGTCTACGAATGCACCAAAGTCAACTAATCTTACTACCTCACCAGTAATCTTTTCGCCAACTACGATTTTTTCCCAAACCTTATCTAGTTTTTCTTCTAGAATAGCCTTGCTTGATAAAACAACTCTCTTTTTCTTTTCATCAATGCTAATGATCTTGCAATCAAGAGTTTGTCCAACGAATTGTTTGAAGTTCTTAACGAAATAAGTTGTAATTTGTGATGCAGGAATAAATCCGTTAATTCCCATAACATTCACTACAAGGCCGCCAGTATTTTCACCAGTAACTTCAGCTTGAACTACTTCATCTTGTTCATATGCACCTAATAGTTTCTTCCAATTCTTTAAACCTTCTACCCTTCTAGTTGATAAAGCTACGTTACCTTCGCCATCATCTAGTTTGATTACAAAAACATCTATTTCTTGACCTTCTTCAAAAGCTTTAGTTGGATCTAACGCTTCTTCTTTTGACATTTCATCTAATTTGATGATTCCGTCAGCACGATATCTAATGTCTACGAATACTTCAGTATCCTTAACATTGATAACAGTTCCTTTAACAATATCCTTAGGATAAATCCTAATCATACTGTCTTCTACTTGTTCCATAAATTCTTCATTTGTTAAATTGTCCATTATTTCTTGACGACCTCCTAATAATCAGGGGTACAATTACCCACTGTCTTTTAATATTGTATAATAAAAACAAAAGTATTGCAAAAAAATATGCTCGTTTTTACAATACTTAATACTTATTTAATATAAAATATACATTTAAGTTAAATTATATATAGAATCGTATACATCTTGAGCAATCTTGTTATAGGATTCTTTCTTATCAAGGTGTTTATACTTATCTATTTCTATCATTGGCTTAAATACAGCTTTTACTTGTGTAAAAGGAATATACCTGCCCTTGATTTCAATCGGTAAAATATTTGCATCAGCCCTTAAAGCAATATAGGCAATACCATTTTTTATATTTTCCCTTTTTACTTCCTTTACCCTTGTACCTTCAGGGAAAATACCTAGGTAATTACCTTCATTTAAGACCTTTACTGATGACTTTATCGCCTTTAAGTCAAGGTTTTGTCTATCGACTGGGATAGCTCCTAGACTAGTCATAATATATGCAAAAAACTTGTTTGAAAATAACTCTTTTTTAGCTATAAAGTGAACCTGTCTTCCAAAAGAAACTCCTAATATAAAGGGATCTAAAAAGGATATATGGTTTGCACATATGATTAACTTACCTTCTGGTAGGTTTTCTGGCTTATTTTCTGTCTTAAAGAAAAATAATAATTTAATAAAGGGCCAAGCTAAGATATAAACTATTTTATATAACATTTCTTTCCTCTAGATATTTAATCATTGTATCGATAACTTGATTTATGTCAAGTCTTGAGCTGTCTATTTCTATGGCATCTTCAACCTTTGTAAGTGGTGAGATTTTCCTGTTTGAATCAAACTCATCCCTTCTTATTATATCCTTAAGAATAGTTTCAAAAGAAAGAGTCTTATCATTAAGTTGGTCCAATCTTCTTTGGGCCCTAATTTTAGGATCGGCAGTTAAGTAAAATTTAATGGAAGCATTTGGAAGAACCTTGCTTCCTATATCCCTGCCATCAACAACTATATTGGCATTTTCAGAGATTCTTCTTTGCTCTTTTACTAAATACTCCCTAACCAGGTTATATGAAGAAACAAGAGAAACATTTTTTGTAACTTCCTGGCTTCTAATTTCCCTATCAACATTCTTGCCATTTAGGAAAAAAGCCCCATCTCTTATTTCTAGTTTGATTTTTCCTATGTTGTCATTAACGATTGATTCATCATTAATATCTAGCTTGTTTTCTAAATAATATAGGGTAAATGCCCTATACATAGCTCCTGTATCTAGATATTCAAAGCCAATTTTATCTGCCAATAATTTGGATATTGTTGATTTGCCAGCACCTGAAGGGCCGTCAATAGCTATTGACTTATACATTATTTACCTCCATTTTTAGCATTTAGACCGGCTAAATAGCCAGTAGAATATGCTATTTGTAGATTGTAGCCACCAGTTAAGGCGTCTACATCAATCATTTCCCCTGCAAAATATAAGCCAGATACCAGCTTACTTTCCATAGTCGATGGATTTATTTCTTTAACATTTATTCCGCCACTAGTTATTATAGCATATTTGATGTCCATTAAAGAGTCGAATTCAAGGTCAAAGTGCTTGAAAACTTGAAGCAAATTATTTCTATCTTTTTTTGAAATCTGATTAGCCTTTTTTTCCTTTTCTATTTCTGCCCTCTTCAGGATAATTGGGATTAGGGCCTTAAGGGTAAGACTTTCTAAAATACTTGATATCTGTTTGTTGGGATTGGCATCAAGTTCTTTTATAAGCCTATGATCAAGGGTTTCTATGTCCAAAGCAGGCTTCATGTCAATATATAAATTACTTAGTTTATCTATATTTTTATTGATATAAGATGAAGCAGAAAGGACTATGGGGCCAGATATTCCTTTACCGGTAAAGAGCATTTCCCCAAAATGACTATATTTCTTATTTTTAATTTTATAATTTAAGGACACATTTTTTAAACTGATACCGCTTAAGTCCATTAGTTCCTTATCTTTAAGTAGAATTGGAACAAGCCCTGGCCTAGGATCTTTAATTGTGTGACCAAAGTTACTTGCAAACTTATATCCATCGCCGGTAGACCCAGTGCTTGGATAAGACAAGCCTCCACAGGCAAGAATTAGTTTATCAGCTTCTTCTAAGAGCATATCCCTTGAATAAACCTTAAATTTATCACCTATCTTTTCTATATAGGTTACATCTTTATTTAACCTTATTTTTATATTTTTTTGCCTACATATCTTCTCAAAAGTTTTTAAGACATCTGATGACTTATCTGAAGAGGGAAAGACCCTATCTCCTCTTTCAACCTTTGTTTTTAAGCCATTTTCATTTAAAAGACTTATGATATCCTTGTTTGTAAAGGAATTAAAGGCAGAGTATAAGAATTTTTTATTAGTCACAACCTGGTCCATTATCTCTGGCATGGGCTTGTTGTTTGTAAGATTACACCTGCCCTTACCTGTTATAAATAGTTTTTTACCTATTTTTTCATTTTTTTCTAAAATGACAACTTCATTGTCTTGACTTTTAGAAGAAATTGCAGCTAATAGCCCAGCTGGCCCTCCCCCTATTACTAGTATTTTCATACATGCTCCTATAAATTATAAAGATATTCTACTTCTTTTTGACTTAATTTCCTATAATTTCCTATTTTTAAGTCTCCTAATTTTAATTTTTCTATTCCTGTCCTATTTAAATCAATTACTTTATAAGAAAAACTATCAAACATCCTTCTTATTTGGCGATTTTTTCCTTCAGAAATCTTAATTACAACTTTGTTCTTTTCTGGAAGTAAGCTAATATAGGACTTATTTGTCACATAACCCCCTATATCTACACCATTTTCAATTTGGGACATATGCTTAATATTAAAGTCTTTGTCTAGGGTTACTTCATATTCCTTAAAAATTTCATTTTTTGGATGCATTATCCTATTATAAAGGTCTCCATCATTTGAAATTATTATTAGCCCCCTTGAGTCAGCATCTAGCCTACCGATAGAAAATAGTTTTTCCTTAGAATCAATTAGGTCAAAGATGGTCTTTTTTGCAAACCTATCTTTATTGGTGCAAACATAGCCTACTGGCTTATTTAGGAGATAATAAAGTTTTTCTTCTACAGGCTCTAGTAGTTTATCTTCAAAATAAACAAGGTCATCATTTTTTACCTGATAACCCAATTCTTTCATAACTATGCCATTTACTTTAATTTTTCCAGCAAGGATTAAGTCATCGGCCTTTCTCCTAGAACATAGGCCTGACCTTGCGATATATTTATTAATCCTCATCTTCTATAACCTCATCTAGAAAAGCTAGATTTTCAACTTCATCGTCTTCTTCTTGAATCATAAATTCATCAAGGCTTTCAAGCTTATCTACACTTGGAAGTTCATTAAGTGAAGAAATATCAAATAAGGCCAAAAATTCGGTAGTTGTACCATAAAGGATAGGTCTACCTATTTTTTCAAGCCTTCCAACTTCCTTGATTAGGCTTTTTGATAGCAGGGTTTCAATTGAACCATAGGACTTAACCCCTCTTATATCATCTATTTCTACCCTGGTAATAGGTTGCTTATAGGCGATAATCGACAGGACTTCCATAGCAGAATTTGATAAGGACTTTTTCTTACTAGTCTTTACTAGTTTGGAAATGTAGATATCATGCTCAGGTCTAGTTGAAAACTGAAGATAGTCATTGTACTCATTTAAGATGATACCTCTTCTATAATGCTGGCATTCATCTTTTAATTGATTGACTAGGGCCCTTGTTTCTTTTTTAGGAAGTTCTAATATTTTAGAAATTTCATCGATATGAATAGGCTCAGCCCAGACATATAAAATTGATTCAATTATTGAAATATACTCTCTATCATTCATATTTCTCTTTATCTTCCTCTTTCTTTTCTTCTTCACATGATTGTACAATAATTTCTTTTGTAATGCTATCTTGACTAATAGTAAGCTTCTTATTTTTTGACAGTTCCAGTATTGACAAAAATATTATGATAGCTTCAGATTTATCGGTTACCTTTTTAAGCATTTTACTTATACTCAAAATCCTTTTAGATAGGAGGTCAACCTTTATTTTCTCAGAGTACTCATCTAGAGAATATTCTGCTATATTTAATATTTTTTCAACCTTAAAGTCTTCCTCAATTTGAGATTTTAGGATTATTGCGTCCATGGTAAGCTTTAAGACTTCAAGGTCATAGACAATATTGTCCTCCTGAGCTTTCAGGAGATTTGAATATGAAGAAAGGTCTTCTTGGAGCTTGACGTGTTTTTTAAGACCTATTTTTTCTTGGTCTCTTAGGAGGATTGCTAATTTCTTTATCCTCTTATACTCTACCAATCTTCTAACTAGTTCTTCTTTTGAAAGCTCCTCTTCCCCTTCTTCTTCCTCGACTTCAATGCTGTCTTTGACAAGGGTTTTTGTCTTGATTTGTAAAAGACTTGCTGCAATTAAGATAAAGTCTGTTAGCTCTTCAGATGGTATGTCGATGGTATTTATTTGTTCTATATAGGAGTTTGTTATTTCTGAAAGTTGGATATTATAGATGTCCATCTTGGACTTTTCAATAAGTTCCAGCAAGAGGTCGAAAGGACCGTAAAACTCCCCAGTTCTAACATTTATCATACTAAACCTAAAATATTAACAAAAAAATCTATAAAAACATTGTAAATAGAAAATACAATAGATGATATAAACCTTGTATTTCTATTAAAGACCAAGAAAATTATTAATAAGATATAAAAATATCTTTCATACTTGTAGATAAAATACTCAAATTCAATTGGTAAAAAGCTGGCTAAAACCTTGGAACCATCAAGTGGTGGTATTGGTAAAAGGTTAAAAACACAAAAAAACAAACCATATATTGCTAGGTAGGAAAAGAATTGTTGTAAAATCCCAAGTCTACCATAGAAAAAAACCAAGATAAAAATTGCAACAAAGGCGGTAAGTAAATTTGTTAAGACGCCTGCTATAGATACTAAAAATAAGCCCTTTCTCCTGTCCTTAAAATTTCTCTCATCAATTGGGACTGGCTTAGCCCAGCCAAATCTAAAGACGATAAGAAACAATAAACCCGTTAAGTCTATATGCTTAAGAGGATTAAAGCTTAGTCTACCGGCATTTTTTGCTGTGTCATCCCCATTCAAATAAGCTACATAACCATGGGCAAGCTCGTGGGTTATTACTGTAAATGTAAGGGCAAGAATAAGAGATATTATATCTATTAGTTCTCTAGTATCTATCATAAATTGTACTTCCTTGCGGCATAAAGTATACCTATAATTGATTTTGCATCAGTTATTTCGAAGTTTTCAACCATTTCTAAAGCGTGTTTTAGCGGCATTTTTTCTGAAGTTAAAAACTCAGTATCATCTAAGCTTAACTTAGATTCTTCAAATTCATCAGCAAAAAATATTGAAAGTTTTTCATCGGTAAAGCCTGGTGAAACATAGGCTTCAGCTATTAATTCAAGATTTAATGGCTTTAGACCAATTTCTTCTTGAAGTTCCCTAGAAGCTGCCTTTGAAATATCTTCGCCTGCCTCAACAAGGCCTGCAGGTATTTCGTAGATTATTTTTTCAATTGGCTTTCTATATTGTCTAACCAAATAGATATTTTGATCCTTATCTACTGCTACAACGGAAACGCCCCTTGCATGCTCAACTATTTCTCTTTTGGCGTATGCTTGATCAGGAAGTTCGACTGTATCGACCCTTACTTTGATTATCTTACCTTCATAGATTTTTTCTGATTTAATTGTATGTTCTTCTATAACTCTTGAATTGTCCATTTGTCACCTCTTAGCATTTTTAATCAATTCTCTTGCAGATTTAAGGCTAGAATCTGTAATATTAGCGCCGCTTATCAGCCTTGCTATCTCTTTAATCCTATCTTCTGAAGTCAACTTTTTAATACTTGACGTGGTGAAATTTTCATCAGTCTTTTTTTCAATCATGTAGTGGTTGTCAGCTTTACTAGCAATTTGTGGTAAATGTGTAATTACTATCAATTGTCTTTTCTTTGATATATTTACTAATTTATCACCAACAACGTCAGCTGTAAAGCCACTAATACCGGTATCAATCTCGTCGAAGACAATAGTTTGAACTTCTTCACTATCAGCTAGGACCGCCTTTAATGCTAGCATAAATCTAGAAATTTCGCCACCAGAAACTACCTTATTTAGACTTTTCATATCCTGACCCTTGTTAGTAGAAATTAAAAAGTCTATTTGATCTTTTCCGGTCTCATCTATCTCTTCCTTATCTTCTAAAAGAATTTTGAAACTAAGATTGTTCATATTCATCTGGCTAAGTTCATTAATCATATCTCTTTCTAGTTGATTAATTATCTTTTCTCTAATTTCTCTAAGTTCTTTGGATAATTTTATATTATTTTTATTAAGTTTATCCATTTCAAGATAAATCTGGCCCCTTATTTCTTCAATATTTTTTAGCTCAAGTAGTCTTTCTTTAGAGTGAGATAAAAAATTTTGAATATCTTTGATTTCAGGACCGTATTTTCTTTTTAAGACCTGCAACTTTGAGAATATGTCATCTATTTCTGCAAGTCTTTCTTCGTCTAGGTCTATAGAATAATAGTAGGAATCTATATCTCTAGAAAGCTCATTTATCAATTCTTTTATATCAATTAACCTGCTGGTAAATTCCTTTAAGCTGTCATCAAATTCATTGACATCTAAAAGTTTAGAATAAATTTCATTGATTTCATCTTTTAAGGAATTTCTTTGGTAGCCATCACTCATAATTGACTGAATGAATTTTATTGAAGACAAGATTTCAGTAAGATTACTTAATTTCTTATGCTCCTTATTTAAAGCTTCTTCATCATAAGTATCAAAGTCAAACGCTTCGATTTCATCTACTTGAAACTTAAGGATATCAATCTCTCTAAATACTTCATCTTCATCAAGGTCGATGTCATCTAATTTAACCTTTAACTCCTTTAGAGAAGTCATATTCCTTTTTAAAGCTTCTTTTAGAGAAGAGGTCTTATCATCAAAAGAATCAATAATCTTTAGGTAATTTGATTTATTTAAGATGACAAGCTGTGAGTGCTGGCCATGGATATCCATAATAGATTGACTTAAGTCTTCTAATATAGAAAGATTTATAGGCCTATTATTAAGCTTTATACTAGAAGAGGATTTAGTAAATCTTCTAGTTATTATTAAATTGTCATCAGCATTAATTTCATATGACTTAAGTTTATTTTTTATATTTTCATTTACTGAAAAAGAAGCCTCAACAATAGTTTCATCAGAGAAATTGCCGATAAAATTCTTATTAATCCTACCAGCAAGTAAAAGACTAATTGCATTGATTAATATACTCTTACCGGAGCCAGTCTCACCAGAAATAATGTTAAGGCCTTCATCAAAATCAATACTTAATTCATTGAATAAAGCAAAATTTTTGATATAAAGATTTGTAAGCATGTTAAAATGAGATGTTCCTAATTTTTTCTACTATATCTTCAAGGTCATATCCTTCTTCAACTTCTATAAAGATGGTATCATGACCAGTGATTATGCCTGCAATTCCATCGATCTTAGCATTTGTGATGGTCCAACCACATACTGTTGCTGTGTAAGATATGGTCTTTAGGATAATCATATTTCTATTTATTTTTAAGCTTAAAACAGCAGATTTAAATATCTTATTTAATCTTTCATTTAAACTATCATGCATGGTATCCAAAACGGTGTACTTGTACATGCCATCTGGAGTTTGAACTTTTGTAATTCTAAGCTCTTTAATATCCCTTGAAATAGTAGCTTGTGTAGCGGTAACGCCATTTTCCTTTAGTAATTCAGCTAATTCTTCTTGAGTTTCAGTATCATGATGTTCAATTAGCGAAAGTATTAATCTTTGTCTGTCATATTTTTTCATATTACACTCCTAATATTTTCTATTGACTAAACTTTTTACTAATTCAATTAAAAATTCATTGTTTTCGTATTTTTCTAATATTTCTATAGCTTCTTGGGTAAATGTATTTATTGTTTCTTCAGTCTTTTCTTTGCCCTCAAAATGAATAAAGGTAATCTTTCCAATTTCTGAGTCCTTTTTCTCATCTAAAAGATCATCTTGAAGTTGGAAACATAGGCCAATTAGCCAGCCTAATCTCGTCATATCTTTTACTGTTTTTTCGTCAGAGCCAGTAAGGTATGCAGCTGAAACAGTAGCAGCCATTATTAGACCACAAGTTTTTTTCTCATACATGCTAATAATATCTTGAGAAGAAACTGAGGCTTCTAATACATCTAAAACTTGACCGCCAATCATGCCATCAACCCCAGCAAAAGTGGCAATTGCTTTAGCTGCAAGGGCATTATTTTTCATTTCATAAAGATCTATTGACCTAGTTATCTCTTCTAGCATTATCTCATAGGCTTTGTTTAATAGGGCGTCTCCAACTAGGATTGCAACGTCTTCCCTATATTGCATATGTACAGTTAGCCTGTCCCTCCTATAGGCATCATCGTCCATGGCTGGAAGGTCATCATGCACTAAAGAATAATTATGGATAAGCTCCAAGGCTATAGCCATATTCATAGCACTTCTAATGGGAGTAGCCTTAGATAGCATCTTAGTTGTTTCTAAGAGAATTAAAGGCCTGATTCTTTTGCCTTCTTCTATAGAATAGTTTAAGGCATCAGTAAAAACCGAACTATCAGTTGAATAAAAATAATCTAAAAAGTGTCTATTAAATTTATTAAGGGCTAATTTGTAGGCTTTAAACATATTTATTCTTTTACCTCTTCAATTTCTAATTTTGATTGGTCTAATATTTCTTTTAATTTAGCGTAAATTTCTTTGCTCTTTTTATACTTTTTAATAGATTCATCTAAAGTTAAATCATCATTTTTTAGGCTATCAGATATAGCCTTATATTGAGCTAAATAATCTTCATAGTTTTTTTTATCTGCCATCTAATCTCTCCAAAACTTTTATCCTGTAAGCCACCTTGTCATTTTTCATTAAGTATTCTTTATCAGGACTCAAATTATTTACATCTGCAAGTTCACCGTCTAGGTCAAGGATTTTCATCATATTTTCATGTAAAATCCTATTGATTTCATCCTCTATTTGATTTTTAAGTTTACTTATTTCTTCATGGTGGTCGAATAACTTATTGGTTAAAAAATCATAGTTGTTTTTGTCTATGATGGATAAGTCTCTATAGCTGGTCTCTATAAACGCCTTAGGAGAATGCCTTTCAAGCTCAAATTTATTTAAATCTAAGAGATAAACCTGTTTTTCGATTGAGCTTTTTATTGTCTTATTGATGTCATTATTTAGATTCTGAATCAATATCTTACTGTCCATAAAGCCACTGATAATATATTCAGCCGCTTTAGTAGGTGTAGAAACCCTTAAATCGCTGACTAAGTCTGTTATGGTAGTATCAATTTCATGACCTACAGCCGATATAATCGGAGTTTGGGCTAAAAAGATTGTATCAGCTATTTTTTCATCATTAAAAATAGACAAATCTTCACTCGACCCACCACCTCTTGTAATAACTATAAGGTCCAAATTCATCTTATCTAGGCTGGTAATAGCATTAATAATTTGAAGACTAGCCTCACTTCCTTGGACACTTGTGTGATACAAGAAGATATCTCCTATGGGGTAGTTTTCTTCTAATATAGACAAGAAGTCAACAACCGCAGCAGATTTTGAACTGGTAACAAGCCCTATCCTATGAGGATAAAGAGGAATTTGTTTTTTTCTAATAGGGTCAAAGTAGCCTTTTTTGTCTAATTTTTCCTTAAGTTTTTGCAATCTAAAATAGGCTTGGCCCTGACCAACTATTTCAGCATTCTTTACGTGGATTTGATACCTGGAAGCCCTAGAATAAAGTCCTATTGCTCCTGTTACAATGATGGAATCTCCATTTTCAAAATCCAAGTCATTAGAAAAATATACGCAATTTATTAGGTCCTCTTTTTCTTTTAAATCGAAATAAGTATATTCGTTTCTTCTTAAATTTGTGACTTCACCTATGACATAAATGTTTCTTAATATAGGATCTTGGCTAAGTTCAGTTTTTATATAATGGTTAAGTACTTTTACGCCTATAGGTTTTCTCATCATATATCCTTGTTCTCTTGAATATCCTTAGCTATAGATGAAAGTATGCCATTTATGAACTTAAAAGAATCTTCTCTTGAGTATTTCTTAGAAATTTCAACAGCTTCATTTATTGAAACGCTCGTAGGGACAGATTTATCAAATACAAACTCATTGATTGAAGTCCTTAAGATGGCCTTGTCAGTTCTAGAAATGTTATCAAATGATAGTTTCTTTAGATGTTTTATTATTAAGTTATCTATTTCTTCAAGATTAGAGTAGGCTGAAGTAAGAGAGTTTCTTATGAACTTCTCATTCGTAAGCTCATGATTTTCAAGAAGCCTCTCTAAATCTTCAAGTTGGTAATTGTTAAAATCCATTTCAAAAAGGACTTTAACAACCCACTCTCTTTGACTTTTTCTATCCATCTATTAATTCCTTTATTAAACTCTAGATAAATATTCGTCTGTTCTAGTATCTATTTTAATCTTATCTCCGATGTTAACAAATAGTGGAACATTTATCTTAGCTCCTGTTTCAACAATTGCAGGTTTAGTTGCTCCTGTAGCAGTGTCACCCTTAAATCCTGGTTCAGTTTCAGTAACTTCAAGTTCAACAAAGTTTGGTGCTTCAACTAAAAATGCCTTTCCTTGGTAGAACTTAATTGTTGCAGATTCATTTTCCTTAATATATTTAATAGCGTCTTCAACTGATTCGTAATCCAATGGAATTTGATCATAAGTTTCTGGATTCATGAAATAATACAAGCTACCATCGTTATATAGGTATTGCATTTGTCTTGTTTCAATTATAGCTTCTTGGAATTTATCATTTGGGTTAAATGTAACGTCCTTTGCGCCACCGTTCATTACAGACTTGATTTTTGCCCTTACAAAGGCAGCTCCCTTACCTGGCTTAACGTGTTGAAAATCAACTATTTGCCAAACGTCTCCTTCCCATTCAAATGTTGTTCCTTTTCTTAAATCATTTGCTCCTATCATATTTTCCTCCAATTAATATATATTCATTAATAGTATAGCATGTTTTATTTTAATACTCAATTAATTGTATTAATATAACTTAATTTATTTGATAAGACAAGGCTTCAAATAAGTGTTCAAATTTTATTTCTTGGCTTTGTTCATAATCAGCTATACTCCTTGCTACCCTGAGTATGTTATGCTTTTCTCTAAGAGAAAGTTTATAAAATTCAACAAATTCTATAAGTTTTTCTTCCAAATTTTCATTTAAGTTTATAAATCTATTTAATTCTTTTGTATTCAAAAATCCATTATAGGAAAAGGGCCTGTCACCATACCTTGTTTTCTGCATATCCCAAGCTTTTTTAATATTTTTTTTAATTTTATCTATATCATATTTATTCTCTTGTTGTGCAATAAATTCTGAGTCGGTCTTTACCTTGATATGAAACCTGTCTGAAAATGGTTTATTTATCTTATTTGTAAACCTATTAATCTCCCCTATAGAGCACTTACACTCCTTAAACTTACTGCCCTTATTCCCACATGGGCAGGGGTTTTGGTTGGCAAAGATTGTTATCCTATCCTTGTTACTGTCATTTTCATCATTTAGGTCCATATATGTCTTTAAGTCATTTAATAGTGAAGTTGGATAAAGGTTTATTTCATCAAATAATAAAAAGCCTCCTTGATTTATACTTAAAAGAGATCTTTTTGTCTTTGATCCAAAGAATTCCTTGTTACTTGTGCTTTTTTCCACTTCTAGGAAATTAACCTTGCTTGAAAAAATTTCTTCCTTATCGATATATGAATTAATCAATAATTGTTCCTTGTAGTTTTGGCTTGGTAAAATTGACTTTGCTGCCTTAAAGCTTAGGCTTTTTCCAGTGCCTGCTACTCCGCTTACTAAAAGGTGGTGCCTTCCAACAAGAGATATAATTATAGCCCTAATTAATCTTTCTTGTCCTATGACGTCATTTAAATCTAGGTCTGATTTTTCAAAGGGTATTTCTTGATTTTTAACTAGCCTCAAATCATATGAAATACCATCTATAAGTTCATTTACATTCTTAAACATCCTTATCTTGTCAGAAGCTTCATATTTTACTAGCTTTTCATAAAATGGAATATTAATTACTTTATCCTTGTGGTCATTTGCATAGTTTATGAAAAGATAAGGCATATTTAAGGCTATTAAGTCCCCATTTATTCCCAAGCTTCCAACAAATATTTCATCTTTAAATTCATGGAGATTTAAGATTTTTAATAAGCATATAAAAATTGGTAAGTCCAACAAGTCATAGTCATACCTTTGGTCAACATCTTCCACATTAAAGATTATATTTTTGTTGGGTAATTTTTGATTATTCATTTTAAATATGGAATTTATTTTTGTTCGAATCTTTCTTTCGTAGCTAGTCGGCACTCCAAGGACTGAAAAAGCAAACATTCCCCTATGAATATTTGCTTCTATGCTAATTGTTTTTATTGTTTCATTTGTGTAGATTAAAGTTTTGACTCTTGTATACATGATCGCTCCTTAAATAATAAATCTGCATATTTTTTTATTTGAGAGCTTTCATCAATCTGAAATTGTAGGCCTTGGTCAGTTATTGGATGGTTAAATTCTAGATAAAAGGACTGAAGTAATTGATGGTCTATACTAAATTCAGGTTTTTTACCACCATAGTCCTTATCGCCTAAAATCGGCCTATTTATATAGGATAGGTGGACCCTTATCTGATGAGTCCTTCCTGTATGAAGGTCAAGTTCTAAATACGAATATCCCTTAGTCTCCCATATTACCTTATAGGATGTCTTTGCATACTTGCCGTTTTCAAAATCGACAGCCATAAGCTTTCTATTTCTAGTATTTCTACCAATTGGATATTCTAGTACACCTTGTTTTTCCTCAAAATTACCTATCGTAATTGCCCTATATTTTTTGACAATGCTTCTTTGCTTAAAACTATCTACAAGTTTTTCTGCTGCTTCGTTAGTTTTTGCAACAATCATTAAGCCACAAGTGTTAAAATCAAGCCTGTGGACAATACCAAGCCTATCATCACCATTGATATCTGATAAGGTATCAAAACGAAATAGCAAGGCATTTACCAGGGTATTAGACCTGATAGTTGAAGTTGGATGGCTAAGCATCCCTACCGGTTTATTAATAACAGCTAGATAATCATCTTCATACATTACATCTAGATATATGTTTTCTTTTTCAAGAGGTTTTATCTCTAAGTCTTGTAAATTTAAGTCAATCTGATCAAAAAGCTTCAATAAATAGCTTGCTTTGACAGGCTTTTCATTAACTTTTACCAAACCGCTTTTAATAAGCTTGCTTAACTTGGATCTAGAATAATCTTCAAAATAATCAGACAAGAAGCTGTCTATCCTAATATTTGTATTAGTCTCATCTTTTATTTTTATTATCATTCTAAACTCCAATCTATAGGCTCAATAGCTCTATCTTTCAAGTATGAATTAGCTTTTGAAAAAGGCTTAGATCCGAAAAAGGAATGCCTTGCAGATAGCGGTGATGGATGTGAGGATTCGATTATAAAGTGTCTATCTGAATCTATCAGGGATTTTTTCTTAATTGCAAAATTTCCCCAAAGAATAAAAACCACATTTTCCTTATTATCAGAAATGTATTTAATAATAGAGTCTGTAAAAATTGACCACGAATACTTGAGGTGGGAATTTGGCTTTTTCTCTTCTACACTAAGACCTGAATTTAAGAGAAAAACTCCTTTCTTAGCCCACTTGCTAAGGTCGCCTGAATCAGAAATCGTAAAACCCAGGTCAGACTGTAATTCCTTGTAAATATTTTTTAAGGATGGTGGGAGTTTAACCCCCTTTTTTACAGAAAATGCTAACCCATTTGCTTGTCCTGGATTGTAATATGGATCTTGCCCTAGAATGACAAGCTTTATATCATCAAAACTTGTAAGCTCAAAGGCCTTGAATATATCATTTTTTTCAGGATAGATATTTTTTTCTAATCTTTCTTTATCAATTGATTTAATAATATCTTCAAGTTTTTCAATTCCAAATACTTCATCTACTATTAAGTCCCAATCCCTACTTATTAACATCTGTATCACCATCAAAGAAAATTACATAGATAGCTATGACTATTGCAGTAACTGTAAGATACATGTCAGCTAGATTGAAAACAGGAAAATTATATAAACCATTTAATGGTGAAAAGATAAAGTCAACTACAAATCCATGAGTTAACCTATCTATCAAATTTCCTAAAGCTCCTGCTATTATTATAGCAAGACTTAGCTTATAAAAACTGTTAATATTATTACGATTTTGTAACAATATTATTGCCATAGCAATTACGAAGACACTAGCTAAGATGGTAAAGACCCAAGGCTTGGTATTTAAGAAGCCAAAGGCTGCCCCCCTATTTTCCAGATAAGTAAAATAGAGCCAATTTGGTATTACTTCGACCATTTCTTGCCCTTTAAAATGGGCAATAGCGTAGTACTTCGTAGCTTGATCTAAAATTACTAAAATTATTGGAAGTATTATATACATATTTCACCTAAATTAATTTTCTAACACTAATTCTAAATTTATCTTTTCTCGTCCTATTTAACAACTCTTTATAATAATACCTGCCATGACCCCTTATGGATATACAGTCGTTTTCTTTTAATTCTGCAGCAGGATCTGAGTTTACTAGGTAATTTAATTTAATATATTCCCTAAGTATGAGTTTTTTCGCCTCATTTCTAGATACATTTATACTAGCAGCTACAAAACTATCCAATCTTAAAGACGATATGGTAATGGCAAAATCTTCGTATTTTACAAGACTTTGATCCATATAGACCCAATCTTTTTCAGATAGGGTGACATTTAATCTTTTTATGCTGGTAAGATTAAACCTTACAAAATCTGAGATTTCTTTTAATAATGAAATTTCAAATTTATTGTCGTCCAAGAGGATATCTCCTATCAAATCTCTTTCTATTCCCAAGGACATAAGGGCTCCTAAAACATCCCTATGATTTAGGTTATGGTCATTTTTCTCACAAACTAATACACTGAGATTTTCCTCTAATAATTCATCTAGATTAAAATCTATTTGAGAGAAAAAGATTAATTTTCTTTCAGCATCCTCATGTGACAAATAAATCTTATAAAATAGGCCAAACTTGTTTAAGATAGAAATTACTAAATCGGCTTCGTACGGATTTAGAAACCTCGTTTTTTGGATCTGCCCGTAGTAAAGATTTTCAGCCATGGAATAATATTTCTTATATAGTTGTTTTGAGTTGATATCTTTAATAAAATTCATAAAAAAATAAGAGCTGAAAACAGCTCTTCTTTCTATAGTTGATATAAGTTTTTGTTTGAAATTTCGTCCTTTAAGGAACCGTCAATTTCAACGCCGTGAGGAGCCAATACATATATGTCTTTTGTTACATTTTGTATAGTTCCGTTTAATGAATATAAACCACCACTTACAAAATAAAAGATTTGAGTCTTTTTATCAACTTCTAACATTTCAAGGTTTAATACTACAGACTTTCCATCCATAATATCATCTAATACTATCTTACCGTCTTCATAAGATATTGGTTCTCTTATTGTAACAAACATACCTGAATTTTTTGAAGTCCTATTAAAAGCTAAACTTCTTCTAGGATTTCTTTCCTCCTTCCTGCTTTCTTTACCTGAATTTACTGAGTAAGCCTTACTTTCAGATGGAGTTTGACTAGGTTCAGCCCTCTCATACCTATCTTCAGTCTTTACAACTTCAGATTCGTAGGTAGGTGAATTATCTACAAAATCATCATCAAAAGAAGCTTTTTCATCATACTTTCTGTCATCTCTATAATTTTCTAAATCATCGTAATCTTCATAAAAGTCATCATCTATGTAATCTTCATCTACACCGACAAATTCTTTAACTTTATCCCAAAAAGACATAAATCCTCCTATTATTGAAAAATTTTAGATCCAATTCTAACTATATTCGCCCCTTCTTCTAAGGCGATTTTATAGTCATTGGACATTCCCATAGACAAATACTCTATATTAAAGTTATTATACCTTATTTTGCTATATATATCGAATATTTTTTTACACTCATGGAAAATACTTCTGATATATTCTTCGTCATCGGTATTGGGTGCCATTGTCATAAATCCTTTGATATTTACATACTTTAGATTCCTTGCTAAGTCTAAAAAATCATCTAAATCTTCTGGAAATATTCCTGTCTTACTTTCTTCTTTAGATATATTTAGCTGAACCAGGCAATTAAATACAAAGTTATTTTTTTCTCCTTGTTTTTCAAGCTCTTTTAGAAGAGATACCCTGTCTAAAGAGTGGATTAGGCTAACCCATCCAGCAAGATACTTGACCTTATTAGTCTGAAGCCTTCCAATCATATGGTAATTAAAGCTATCCCCATAAGTTTCTCTTCTATCAACTAGGTTTTGAACCTTATTTTCTCCAATATCTTTGACACCAAGCTCTAGTAAGGAGTCTACTTCTTCTCTGGACCTAAACTTGGTTACACAAACAAGCTTAGCTCCATTATTTAAGTCTTTATTTACTTTATCTAAATTATCCTTAATGCTAATACCTATCACCTACTTTATTGGAGCCAATATCCAAAAGGATACTTGAAAACTCACCTATTTCATATAAATTGATATAGTCTTTATCATCTTTATCATAATTTAAATTTTCATTATTCTTTCTAACTCTGTCTAAATAGGCCTTAGAAAGAACATCTTCTGGAGAGGTTAATACAAAGGCAAAATTATCATAGTCGTCATTATAGATTATTTTTACAGGGGCAAATTGGATTTTACCATCATCTATGGTATATACACCTGTTTGACCATCGACCTTATAAATAGCCTTTTGAGGAATTTTTAAGGCCTTAATAGTCCTGAAATTTAATGAGATATCAGTCATCCTGTATTTTACAGCACTATCTATTCCCTCATTCATCCTAAGTTTCATGAAGTATTTGCCCTCATTTGACTTTTTAAAACTATAATCTGAAACATAATATGTTTGGTCATCAAAGCTTACACTTAGGTCCTTTATACCTAGTTTTAAGTATTTATCTAAATTATCAACCTCTACTAGGATATAGTATTCCTTATTATTAATATATTTTAGACCAGCTTGGATTTTATCTTTTTCAATATTTTCAATCACAAATGGATCAGATATGAATTGATCTATATTTGCTGCGTTAATCAAACTCTCATAACCATCAACCTTGGTCAAGTAAAATCCTGTCCTATCTACTAGAAAGGCATCATTAGATAAATAGGATTTTATAAGCTTTTTCTTTTTATCAGTGAAATTGTCTCTTTGGTTAATACTATCTACAAATGAAAGGTCTAGTTTAGATAGCCTATTTTGATATAGGTAGTCTATCATGGTGTTTTTATCCTCATTAGAATTTTTTTGAGGTCTTTTTTCAAGAAATTCATTTTGTTTCTTTATATTTGTATTAACCTGAGAGTTGGCACTATCAAAAATCTTTTCTTCGCTTCTGATTAACTTGCCGTCAACTACATCGATATTAATATCTTCTACGGAATCAAATACATACTCATCAAAGGCGAAGTAAGCTTTAGAATCATATTTAATAAGACTCTCTTGCATACCCATTACGTTATAGATATTATTTTGTCTTTTTTTATTTTTGGAAGCGCTAACTAGCATATTTACAAAAATTAGCACCATCACAAGTCCAAAGAAGGCTTTTAATCCTAACTTATTTCGACCTTTTTTCATCTGTTCTCCTATTAAAAATCAAACTCTTCTTTATCAGCTTTTGACATCAGGCTAACTGCTGCGCCATCAAGGCTTAGGTTTTCATAAAGAATTTGGTAAATTACCTTGGTTATCGGCATATAAATATTTTTATCATTCGAGATTTCATAAAGGGCTACTGCTGTTGGTATTCCCTCTACTACCATCTTTATTTCATTTTCTAACTTGTCAACACTACATCCTTGGGCTAAGAGCTCCCCAGCATTTCTATTTCTAGAGTGTTTTGATGTAGCAGTAACTATCAGGTCTCCTAGACCAGCAAGTCCATATAGGGTATTTCTTTCTCCCCCCATTGCTATGCAAAATCTTGCCATCTCGTGAATTCCCCTTGTCATAAGGGCTGCCTTTGGGTTATCGCCCATATTAAGTCCGTCCAACATACCTATACCTAAGGCAAGAACGTTTTTAACAGCTCCGCCAAATTCAACACCTACAAGGTCTGTATTAGTATAGATTCTTAAAAAGTCAGATGAAAAGATAGCCTGTAGCTTTTTAGCAAGGTCTTCATCTGTTGAAGAAATGACTACGGATGTATACTTATCTTCTATTACCTCTTCTGCGTGAGAAGGACCAGAAAGACAGGCGTATTGGCAGTCTGGAAGGTATTGTTCAAATATTTGTGAAATTCTTTTGCCACTTGTTTTTTCAATGCCTTTAGATAAATTAACTATGATGCTGTCTTTTGGAAACAAGCTTGAGTATTCCTCTAACATGGATCTTATATTTTGAGTTGGTATTGCATTAACGATTATTTTATTTTTTAGACAATCATTAATATCCTGACTAGCCTTGATATTATCACTTAATTTATAACCCTTAAGGTATTTTTTATTTTCATGATAAAGATTAATATTGTCACAGTCTTCTTTGTTTCTTACATAAAGTAAGACATCATGTTTGAAAGACAAGTTATGGGCCATAGCTGTAGCCCAGCTACCACCACCTAAAATTGAGATTTCCATATGCTACCCCTTTTTTATACTTATTTTGTTCTCCTTACCTTCAATTAAACGTTTAATATTTGACCTATGGCAATAAAAGATAACAAGTGCCATAAGTAATGTCATGATTATCATAGCTTTATCGGTGTTCATAAATATTAGAACATATATCAGTGAATAGATGACAATTGTTAATGAGGTTAGTGACATTATTTTTCCAATTAGGTTAACTAGAAAGAAAATTATCACAGCTCCTAGGATTAGCTTTGTAGAAAAGAAAAACATTACTCCAGCTGATGTCGCCATACCCTTACCGCCTTTAAATCCTATAAGTGCAGGCCAACAGTGACCGACAACAACCATAAAACCAGCTACATAAACTGCATATTCTAAGTTGAACTTAGAAGCAATATATACGGCTAGATAGCCTTTCAAGGCATCTATAGCTAGGGTTATAAAGGCTGGGAAAAACCCATAAGTTCTTAACATATTTGTAGTTCCTGCGTTACCGCTTCCCTTAGTTCTGATATCTTCAGAAAAAGCTAATTTGCTAATAATATATGAACCTGTAATATTTCCCAAAAGATAAGCTATCAAAGCGACTAATATATATGTCATAAATCCAATCCCCTATTTCTGGCTTCAAAAACTATTGGCACACCTTCAAAATGGAAGTTTTCCCTGATCTTGTTTTCGATATATCTTACATATGAGAAGTGTAGTAGTTCTTTGTCATTTACATATATTAAAAACTTTGGTGGTCTAGTAGTAACTTGAGACATATAGAATATCTTAAGTCTTTTTCCCTTCTTTGTTGGTGGAGGATTTACCAGCATGGCATCCCTTAATAGAGTGTTAAGGACACCGGTTCTTACTCTAAAGCTGTAATTTTCGTTAACCTGGTCTATAAGGTCGAAAAGCTTGTCAATTCTAAGCCCTGTCTTAACCGAAATAAATACTATAGGCGCATATAAGGCAAAAGTAAGGCCATTTCTGATTTCTGCCTCAAAGTTTTTCATAGTATAGGTATCCTTCTCAACAAGATCCCACTTATTAACAACTATTATTGATGCCTTATTATTGTCATGGGCATAACCGATTATTTTAGAATCTTGCTCAGTTAAACCCTCTGTAGCATCTAAGAAGAATAGACAGATATCAGACCTATCAATAGCATTGTAGGTTCTAATAACTGAGTATTTTTCAACCCTAGTATCTACAGACCTTTGTCTTCTAAGACCAGCTGTATCAATTAAGTTATATTTTTTACCATTTCTAATATATTCAGAGTCTATAGAATCCCTTGTAGTACCTGGAATATTTGAAACGATAACCCTTTCTTCCTTCAAAAGTGAATTAATAAAGGATGATTTACCTACATTTGGCTTACCTATTACAGCGATATTTAAGACTTCATCATCCTCTTCTTCCTCTTTGTTATAGGGGTGTTTATGGATGATTTCGTCTAGCAAGTCTCCTAAGCCAAAGCTTTGTTCTGCTGAAATAATTTGAACATTGTCAAAACCTAGGGTATAAAAGTCATAGACAGTCATAGGATTATCCTTGGTATCAACCTTATTGATTACAAGAATGATATCCCTGCCTGATCTTCTTAACTTGTTAGCAATTTCTTCATCAAGGCTGGTTAAACCTTCTCTACCATCTACAACAAACAATATTAGGTCCGAAGACTCAATCGCTATATCAGCTTGAAATTCAATGTCTTTTGCAAAACTTCCAGAATCATCAAGTTCTAGACCACCTGTATCAATTATGACAAAGCTATTGTTTTGCCATTCTACTTCACTATAAAGTCTGTCTCTTGTAACTCCAGGATTATCCTCTGTTATAGAAAGCCTTTTGCCTACTAATTTATTAAATAAAGTTGATTTTCCTACATTGGGTCTACCTATGATTCCAACGATTGGTCTTGGCATGTTTACCTCCTAGTAATTAAGCGGTCTTCTTCTAACTAATTCATCAACTTGCTTAATTATTTCTTCTTTTGATTTTCTTTCTAATAGTGTGTCCTTAATTAATTGACCCACTAATTTCATATCTTCTGTATCAAAGCCTCTTGTTGTTACAGCTGCAGAACCTATTCTGATACCTGATGTAACAAAAGGACTTTGTTTTTCATTTGGAATAGTATTTTTATTAACTGTTATGTGGACTTCATCTAGCATTTTTTCAGCATCCTTGCCTGTTAAGCCAATGCTTGATACATCAAGTAAAACTAAGTGGTTATCAGTAGATCCACTTACTAGTCTTATCTCGTCACCTATTGAATTTGCAAGTTCTAAAGCATTGTCAAGGACGTGTTGTTGGTATACCTTAAAGTCTGGACTTAAAGCTTCTTTAAGAGCAACTGCCTTACCTGCAATAACATGTTCTAATGGTCCACCTTGAGTTCCCGGGAAGACAGCCTTATTTATTTTTTGACCGTATTTTTCATCGGCTAAAATGATAGCTCCTCTAGGACCTCTTAAAGTCTTATGAGTTGTTGATGTAATGATGTCAGCATGACCAACTGGGCTAGGATGTAGACCTGCTGCAACTAGACCAGCTATATGGGCCATATCTACCATTAAAATTGCTCCAACTTCATCAGCAATTTTTCTAAATTTTTCAAAATCGATAATTCTAGAATAGGCACTAGCACCAGCAACAATCATCTTTGGTTTTTCTCTTTTTGCGATATCTAGAACTTCATCATAATTTATCATTTCAGTTTGGCTATCTACACCATAGTGAACAAAGTCAAAATATGATCCAGATAGGTTAACTGGAGAACCATGAGTAAGGTGACCACCTTCTGAAAGATTCATACCTAGCACCTTGTCTCCAGGTCTTAAAAAAGTAAAGTATGCAGCAAAATTCGCACTTGAACCTGAATGAGGCTGAACATTTGCGTAACTTACGCCGAAAAGTTCTTTAGCCCTTTCAATAGCAAGACTTTCAAGTTCGTCTATAACATGGCATCCACCATAATATCTTTTAGCTGGATAACCTTCAGCGTATTTATTAGTTAATACGCTTCCTACAGCATCCAAAACTGCCTTAGATACAAAGTTTTCAGATGCAATCAGTTCAATGTTGTTAAATTGTCTGTTTTTTTCCTTCTCAATTAGATCATAGATTTCTCTATCAAAGTTCATTAAATCTTTCACTCATACTCTCCTTAATAAATATTATCGATTTTCTTTATCTTAAAAAATTGATTTGTTTTTACTCTTCTATCTATTTTACTAATAATAAAGTAAGAAACAAACATTAATATAAGTCCAAAAAGGAAACTAATCAAGTCTTTGGAATCAGCAGTCTTTCCAAGGTTTAAGTAATGACCGCTAAATATACCAATTACTAGCATAATCAAGGGAAAAACATATAAAAGCACTGTAGACTTTAGCATATTTTTAGTATTGTATTGAATTTCTACAAAGTCTCCAACTTGGGCTCCTATGTCATTTGTAGCGTTAAGATTAAAGGTTTCTGCTTCACAACCACCACATGAAGAGCAATCTCCACATGCTGATGAACGAGTGAATATTACTTGTAATCTATCATCTTCTACTTTACTTACAATACCTTTTTTGTTCATTTTATCACTCCGTTAAAATTCGTATAACTTCTCCAGCCAAGATATATCCTGCAACCGGTGGTACGTAGGATACGCTAAAAGGAGTTGACCTATTGGCTCCAGGCTCTCTTTTTGACTTAAGAGCAGGAGCTTCTAGGGAAGAAACTACTTTTTGTTTTTTTATTCCACGCTTTCTAAGTTCATGCCTTATAACTTTTGAAAGTGGGTCATAAGACGTTTCATAGACATCCATAATTTGCAACTTGCCCGGATCAAGTCTATTACCAGTACCCATAGATGAAATCAAGGCAATCTTGTTCTTGCTACAGTATTCTATCAAATTTATCTTTGATGAAACTGTATCTATTGCATCTATGACTACATCATAGGTCTTTAAATCAAAAATATCAAAATTATCAGTTAATTTTTTTATAAAATATTTAACTTCTAAATTAGGATTTATAGCCAACATCCTATCCTTCATAGCCAGGCACTTAAACATGCCTACATTAGCCCTGTTTGAAAAAATTTGTCTATTCAGGTTTGATTCATCTACCCTATCATAGTCTACAAAAGAGATAGATTTAAACCCAAACCTCACAAGAGCTTCTACTGCGGCACTTCCGACTCCACCAGTACCGAAGACTAGTATCTTTTTTGAAATAAGGTCTTCGTATTTTCCGTCAGGAAAGATAGGACGAGTTCTTGAAAATTGATTATTCATTAATTAATTTTATACCTAATTCTTCCAATTGTTCTTTAGTTACATAAGTTGGCGCACCTGTTAGCGGACAAGTTGCTGATTGAGTCTTTGGAAAGGCAATTACATCCTTAATATTATTTACATTAAGAAGGGTCATTACGAATCTATCAAGACCGTAAGCAATACCACCATGTGGAGGTGTACCATACTTCAAGGCTTCTATAAAGAAACCAAACTTATTATTAATATCATCCTCAGTAAGATTTAAGGCATTAAACATCTTATTTTGTAATTGAGAATTATTAATCCTTATAGATCCTCCACCTATTTCATCCCCATTAATTACAATATCATAGGCCTTTGCCCTACATTCATGAGGGTTACTTAAAAGCTTATCTATATCTTCGTCAACTGGGTGAGTGAATGGATGGTGCTTAGCAACATACCTATTTTCTTCTTCATCATATTCAAATAATGGGAAGTCTACAACCCATGTAATTGCAAAGTCGTCTTTCTTAAACTCTACGTGTTCATTTGCAACATGAACCCTTAAGCTACCAAGATAGTCTAATACCTTTTCCTTCTTATCAATTATTACAAGGATTAAGTCGTTTTCATCAGCTTCAAATAAATCTAAAAGCTTTTGGTTAAAGTCATCATTTAAGAATTTATTTATTGATGAATTAATAGTCTTATTTTCTTCAACCTTAAACCATATCAAGCCTGAAGCATTTAGACCCTTAACAAATTTAGTTAGCTTATCTAATTGCTTTCTAGAATACTTATCAGCAAGTCCCTTAAAGTTAATTCCTCTTATATCCTTACCATCTGCTATAGAGTTTTTAAATAAATCAAATTCTAAGCTTGATCCAAGTTCTGTCATATCCTTGATTTCAAAGCCGTATCTTAAGTCAGGCTTATCAGAACCGAACCTTTCCATGGCTTCAGCAAATGACATCCTATTGAATGGAATTTCTAAATCAATATTTTTAACTTTTTTGAAAATGCTTTGAATTAACTTTTCATTCATGGAAATAACATCATCCATGTCAACAAAAGACATCTCAATATCAACTTGAGTAAATTCTGGCTGTCTATTAGCCCTTAAGTCTTCGTCCCTAAAGCATTTTACAATTTGATAATACCTATCAACTCCCGAAATCATAAGCATTTGCTTATAAAGTTGAGGTGATTGTGGTAGTGCGTAAAAAGAATTGTGGTTCACCCTTGAAGGAACTACATAGTCTCTTGCTCCTTCAGGAGTTGGCTTACCTAAGAAAGGAGTCTCAACTTCTAGGAATTCATTATCATGTAAGAAGTCCCTAAAAGCCTTTGAAATTTCAGCCCTAACCCTTAGATTTTCTTGCATCTTTGGCTTTCTCAAGTCAAGATACCTATATTTCAATCTCATTTCTTCAGAAACATTGTCATCATCTTTAATATAGATTTTTGGAGTCTCAGCTGTGTCTAAAATATTTAATTCGTCTGCAATAATTTCTATTTCACCGGTTGGTATTTCAGAGTTAACAGATTCCCTCTTACATACTTGCCCAGAGATAGCAATTACATACTCTGACTTAATAGATTTAGCCTTTTCATAAAGAGCCTCTTGGTCTTCCTTTTTGAAGACTACTTGGGTAATGCCTTTTTTATCCCTTAAATCGATAAAAATCAATGGACCTAGGTCTCTTGATTTTTGCACCCAGCCCATAAGAGTGACTCTTTGTCCCTGGTTTTCTATCCTAAGATCACCACAATAGTGTGTTCTTTTCATATTTCCTAAACTTACCATATATCCCCCTACTATATTAAAAATGGATTTGTATTTATTTCATATCCTATTTGACTCTCTGGTCCATGACCAGGATAGACAATTGTTTTAGGATCCAATGTAAATAGTTTTTCCTTAATAGATTTTATCAAAGTATCGTAATCTCCACCAGGAAAATCTGTCCTACCTATAGACCCTTGGAATAAGCTATCTCCTGTAAATAGATGGTCATCTATTAGGTAGCATATGCCACCACTGGTGTGACCAGGAGTAAGTATATATTTAATCGGACCAAACATCCCCTCTTCACCTTCTAGGTACTTATCCGCTTCAAAAGAAAGACTTTTCCCTACCATAAAGGACATATTGATTTTAGGGTCATTTAAAACAGATTTTTCATCTGCGTGACAAATAACATCAACCCCAAAATAGTCTTTAAGATTCTTTAGCCCCATGATGTGGTCAAAGTGGGCATGTGTTAATAAAATCGCCTGTAATTGTAAATTTTCTTCTTTAATTATGTTTTTAAAACTATCTAAATTGCTAGAAGCATCAATTATATAACAAGACTTATCATCTAGGATAAGCAAGTATGAATTAGTGCCCATGGCATTGTTATCATCTTTTATAATTTTCATAAATACCTCAATAAAGTTTATTTGAGTCAAGTTGAATGGTTACAGGACCATCATTGATTAGTTCTACCTTCATGTCAGCAGCAAAAACCCCTGTTTCAACTACCCCTATCTGGTCTTTTAGCCTTCTTACAAGCTCTTCATAATAGTAGTTAGCCTTTTCATGTCCAGCTGATTCAGTAAAACTAGGTCTTCTACCCTTTCTAATATCTCCATACAAGGTAAATTGAGATACTACTAAAATCTGACCAGCTACATCCAAGACCGACTTATTCATTTTATCATTTTCATCATTAAATATCCTCATATTTATGATTTTGTCTAAGATGTATTCTAGGTCCTTATCTTGATCATCCCTGTGAACAGCCAAGAAGACAAGCAAGCCACTTGAAATTTGAGAATGTAATTTATTATCGATACTTACACTTGCACTTTTTACTTTTTGTATTACTGCTCGCATTATGATTTAACCCTGTAGACATCAATTGTCCCTTTAATTTTTCTTATTTTACTAAATAATTTTTCTAACTGAGAAGCTTCTTCTATCTTAATAATCAAAGAAATCGTAAATGTACCGTCCTTGTTTGGCTTTGTGCTAATTCCACCAAGGTAGAAGCCTTCTTTTGATATAACTTTTGTAAGCTCTGCCAAATATCCTGGATTATCAAAGGAAATGATATTAAGCTTAACAGAATACTTTGTTCCCTTAGGACTGTCCCATTTAACTTCAATCAATCTTTCCTTGTTTTCTAATGATAGGATATTCTTACAATCAAACCTATGGATGGTAATTCCCCTGCCTTTTGTAATATAGCCTACGATTTTGTCGCCAGGTACAGGATTACAACATTTTGCAAATTTAGAATCCAAGTTGTTAATATCATCCACTGTCACACTGTCGTTAGATGAATCATTTTGTTCTATATTATTAACATCTTCTTGGTAGTCATTTAAATTCTTCTCTTCAATTGCATTTTGCTCATATTTTGATTCAAGTTTAACTATTAAATTAGCCAAGTTAACTGAACCATAGCCTATTCCTGCATACAGGTCATCGATGGTCAAGAGGTTATACTTTTCAGCTGCATCTTGAAGCCATTCATTTACTAAAATCTTGGAAGAATCATAGCCTTTTTTACGGATTTCTTTTTCAAGTTTTTCTCTACCAATTTCTATATTAATATCTCTTTTTTCTTTTTTGAAATATTGTTTAATCTTGGTTTTTGCCTGAGAGGAAACAACTATGTCCAACCAGTCTTTACTTGGTCCAGTTGAGTTTGAAGAGGTTAAGATTTCGACAATATCCCCTGTTTGAAGCTTATAGCTAAGAGGCACAATTTTGCCATTAACCTTTGCTCCCACGCACTTATTTCCAACATCTGTATGGACCCTATAGGCAAAGTCAACAGGACAAGCACCTGCTGGAAGGTCGATTACATCGCCTTTTGGTGAGAAGATATATACCTCGTCTGAGAATAAGTCGCCCTTGAAAATGTCCATGAATTCTTTTGAATCCCTAGTACTTGAGCTCCATTCCATAAGTTGCCTAATCCAAGTAAGTCTTTGGTCAAAGTTTGATGCCTTGGATTTGCCTTCTTTATACTTCCAGTGGGCAGCAATACCGTATTCTGCAGTTTGGTGCATCTCATAGGTTCTTATTTGAATCTCAAATATTTGTCCCTTTAAGCCAATTACTGTTGTATGAAGGGATTGGTACATATTTTGCTTGGGCATAGATATATAGTCCTTAAACCTTCCGATTAGAGGCTTCCAAATATTATGAACTACACCTAATACCGCATAACACTCATTAATACTATCAACTATTACCCTAACAGCTATTAAGTCATAAATATTATCTATAGATGAATTTTGCTTTTTCATCTTGTTGTAGATACTATAAATTCCCTTAGGTCTGCCTGTAATAGTGCATTTTATATTTATCTTAGCTAATTCTTCTGTCAAAATTGAAATAATCTCTGAAATGACTTTTTCTCTTTCTGACCTTTTTTGGTTGATATCTTCAGCTATTGAATAATATGAAATTGGATCAATATATCTTAAGCATAAGTCTTCCAATTCCCATTTAATAGTATTAATTCCAAGTCTATGAGCTAAAGGAATATAGATATCAAGAGTTTCTTGAGCCTTTGCGATTTGCTTTTCCCTACTCATGTATTCAAGAGTCCTTAAATTATGAAGTCTGTCTGCAAGCTTAATAATTATGACCCTTATGTCATTGGCCATTGCTAAAACCATTTTTCTAATATTTTCATTTTGGTTTTCTTCTTTGGTTTGATTTTTTAGCTTGGAAAGCTTTGTTACCCCATCCACAAGTTCAGTGATTTCTTCCCCGAAATCAGCTATCATTTGGTCTTTGGTATAATCTGTATCTTCCAGTAGGTCATGCATTAAGCCGGCACAAATAGTTTGGTCGTCCATTTTAAGTCCAGCTAAAATCATACTTACGGCAACAGGGTGAATGAAATATTCTTCCCCAGAATTACGCAATTGTCCCTTGTGCTTTAGCTCAGACATATTATAGGCCTTGGTAATCAAATCAACATCGGTATTTGTATTATATTTTTTTATGGTTTCTAGCAAGTCATTTAACATTATCTCATCTCTTCTATCATTAATTGTATATTTTCCCTATCTCTAAATTTGTTTATCTGAATTGAATAAACAATATCTATTTGACGACCTAGTAGTTTGTCAAAATTCTCTTCTATATTATTAATATTAAATTTACTCTCTAAATATTGCAAATTATTTAATACATCAAAGCTTATTGAATCAAAGCTCTTATTATTTTGTAAAAGAGTCATCTTAAGGACATTTCTATCCTTACCTAATATTGCAATATTATTAATTATAACACTTTTTGACGCGAATTTCGGCTTTTCAAAGCCTTTTCCAAAAGGTTGTAGGCTATCTATTTGCCTTATTAGGTCAAAATTAATCACCCTAAAATCTAAAGCGGTATCTATATTAGTAATTTTATTGAAATCCTTTGGACTTAGGTTAGAATTTTTATTAGCAAGGTCTTTAACAACTTCTAGGTTATCATATGTTAAAGTTAGGCCACAGGCCATCTTATGGCCGCCAAAAGCCACAAAGTATTCAGCATACTTACTTAATTCTTTATGCATGTTGTAGGCTTCTATAGACCTTCCAGATCCCTTTACCAGCCTAATATCATCACTACTTGCATCAGTAAAGACTAAGACAGGCTTATGGTAGCTTTCTTTAATCCTCCCTGCCACAAGGCCGCAGATGCTCTCATGAACATCCTTCATGTATAAAAATATTATATCATCCTTGTAAAGCTCAGATTCTTCAACCATTTCAAGGGCTTGGTCTAAAGCCTCTTTAGTAATGTTCTTTCTATCGTTATTTAGGGCTATAAGCTCTCTCGCATACTCTACAATAAGACTTGGATCATCCTCTAAAAGCAATTCTACAGCAAGATTTGCAGTATAAAGTCTTCCTGTTGCATTTATTACCGGTCCAATTATAAAGCCTATGGTATATACACTAATCTCTTTATTCCAATTAAGTTGATATATTAATTCTTTAAGACCTAGGTTATTGGTCTTATTTAATCTCTTTAGTCCTTCAATTACTATAATCCTATTTTCATCAACCAAGTCCATAACATCAGTTACAGTTCCAATAGCGGCAAATTGCAATAAATCATATATATATTCTTTTGGAATGCCAAAGTCTTTACCATATTTTTCATAAAAAGCATAGACCAACTTATAAGCGACAACTGCCCCACAAATCCCCTTGAATGGATAGGTGCAGGCAGCCTGAGACGGATTTACGACAGCATTTGCCCTTGGAATTAAATCCTTGCCATCAGCTTTCACCACTTGGTGGTGGTCGGTGACAATTACATCTATGGCATTCTCCCTGGCATAGTCTATTGCATCAAAGGCAGCAATACCATTGTCACAGGTAATTATCAAAGCTATATTGTCTTTAATACAATCATCGACAATGTTTTTATTTAGGCCATAGCCATCTTCAATCCTGTTTGGAATCACATATGAGACGTCATCATAAAAATATCCCAAACCTTTCATCAAGATAGTTGTAGAATTTACTCCATCTGCATCATAATCCCCAACAATCCTTATAGGAAGGCCTTCCATCATGGTATTAAACAGGATATCTACGGCAAGGTCCATGTCCTTTAATAAAAATGGAGAATGCATGCCTTCGATAGATGAATTTATAATTGAATTAACCTTATTATCTTCTGTGATATCTCGATTTGCTAGGATTAACCTTTGGATGTTAGTTAATTGCTTAAATTTACTTAATTCATCATAGTTTTGCTTTTTGTTATAGATAAACCAGTTACTCATCAGTTTCCCTTCATTTGTATTATTATCTTATATGCAAAAATGAAAAGTAGAAAACTACTTTTCATTCTCTCGAGTTTATAATTTATAGTTATTATTCAGTGTCTTCAGAGTCTTTGAAATCTTCACTTTCTTCGTCTAAATCTTCCATGTCTTCAGAATCTTGAACTTCCATGCCGTCTACTGGCTTAATGATATAATTCAAGGCATTTAAGACATATTGAATTTCAGCACCATTTCCAGTTGAAATTGTAAAGTATACATCATCAACTTCAACAACTCTTCCCTTTACGCCTGACTTTGTAATAATTTCATCCCCAACCTTAAGTTGTTTAATCATATCGTCAAACTCATTTCTTCTTTTTTTTGCTGGTTTCATCAAAAAGAAATATGTGATTAAACCGATAATTACGATATAACCTATTCCAATTACTGGAAGGGATTCTCCTTTAATAGCTAAAATACTCATTATTTAACCTCCTCATAGCCAAATTTTTCGTAAAATTCTTTTTTATACTCTAAAAACCTATCCTCTAAGATAGATTGCCTTATTTTCTTCATCATGTCAATAAGGAAATGTAAATTGTGAATAGTTAGGAGCCTTGCCCCTAAGATTTCATTTACATTAATCAAGTGCCTGATGTAGGCTCTGGTGTAATTTTTACAAGTATAACAGTCGCATTCATGGTCTAAAGGAGTAAAATCCTTTTTATACTTAGCATTTTTTACTACAAGATTGCCCCTAGATGTAATAGCAGTTCCGTTTCTTGCAATCCTGGTCGGCAACACGCAGTCAGCCATATCTATACCTGCTTCAACTGACTCGAAAAGATAATCCGGAGTTCCAACCCCCATATTGTATCTTGGTTTGTCTTCAGGTAAAAATGGAGTTGTAAAACGAAGAATATCCACCATCATTTCCTTTGGCTCCCCAACACTTAGGCCACCTATAGCGAAGCCTTGGCAATCTCTTTTAATAGTTTCCTTGGCTGAATACTCTCTTAAGTCCTTGTACATGCCACCTTGAACTATGCCAAAAAGTGCTTGATTTTCATTGGTATGGGCCTCAACACACCTGTCTAGCCACCTAAGGGTCCTTTCTAAAGACCTTTCTACATAGGCCTTATCAGCAGGATAGCCTACACATTCATCAAAGGCCATCATAATATCTGAACCAAGGTTTTGTTGAATGCTTATGGATTTTTCAGGTGATATAAAATGTTTTGATCCATCAATATGGGACCTAAATTCCACGCCTTCTTCCCTTATTTTTCTATTGTCCCCTAAGCTAAATACTTGGAAACCACCACTATCGGTAAGTATTGGCCTATCCCAATTCATAAACTTATGTAGGCCGCCAGCTTCGGCAATTAAATCATCCCCTGGCCTTAAATACAGATGGTAGGTATTGCCAAGTATTATTTGAGCTTCTATAGTCTTTAATTCTTCTGGCGTCATAGCCTTGACAGTTGCCCTAGTTCCTACTGGCATGAAAATAGGCGTTTCAATATCACCATGAGGTGTGTGGATGATGCCTGCTCTTGCATTACATTCACTAGATTTTTTTATTAATTCGTATTTTATAGCCATTAAAACTCCTTACTCGCTTATTTAATTAGCATCGCATCTCCGAATGAGAAGAACTTATAATCATTCTTCTTAGCTTCTTCGTAGGCATTCATGATTATATCCTTGCTAGCAAAAGTTGACACTAGCATTATTAAAGTAGATTCTGGTAGGTGGAAGTTTGTAATCATGGCATCTACTATCTTAAATTTATATCCAGGATAAATGAAAATGTTAGTATCTTCTGCACATGGTATAATTTCATTATGCTTGGTCATTACGGATTCCAGGGTCCTTACTGATGTAGTGCCAACAGCTATTATCCTCTTACCATTTTCTTTAGCCTTATTAATCTTATCACAAGCTGTCTTATCAACTATATAGTATTCACTATGCATAATATGGTCTTCAATATTGTCTGCTGTTACAGGCTTAAAGGTACCATAGCCAACATGTAGGGTTACATAGGCTATATCTACACCCTTTTCCTTGATTTTTTCAAGTAATTCCTTTGAAAAATGAAGACCTGCTGTAGGTGCAGCAACTGAACCATCATTTTTTGCATACACAGTTTGATATGAAGCCTTGTCCTTTAATTCCTCTGTAATATATGGAGGAATAGGCATAGAGCCGATTTCTTCAAGTATTTCTTGAAATACTCCCCTAAAAGAAAATTCTATATACCTATGGCCTTCTTCACTTATTTCAACAACTTTGCCTGAAAGCTTGTCAGAAAAAATGATTTCAGAGCCCAGTTTCATTTTCTTTCCAGGCTTAACAAGGCATTCCCAAATAGTTTTTTCTGTATTTTTTAATAGCAATACTTCAATTTTTTCATCCTTATCAGGCCTATGGCCGTAAATCCTAGCTGGGATAACCTTGGTATCATTTAAGACTAGGCAATCTCCCGGATTTAGATAATCTATAATGTCATAGAACCTCTTATGTTCTAGGTCAAAATTATCTCTATTTACAATCATTAATTTAGAGTTTTCCCTCTTTTGCTCTGGATGTTGGGCAATAAAAGAAGGGTCTAATTCGTAGTAAAAATCTTTAGTATTCATATTTATTCCTTATATTTCAATCCATAGTGGTCATAGGCTTTCTTAGTTAAAACCCTTCCCCTAGGAGTTCTATTTATAAATCCAATTTGCAGCAAATATGGCTCATAAACATCTTCGATAGTTACTGACTCTTGGCCAGTAGATGCCGCTATTGTGTCAAGTCCAACAGGGCCTCCATCAAAGTTTTCAGCCATTGTAAGAATTATTTTCCTATCTAACTTGTCTAAGCCCATCTCATCGATTTCCAAGAAATCGAGAGATTTCTTACAGATTTCTAAGTCTATCTGACCTTCATGCATAACATCAACATAGTCTCTTACTCTCTTAAGTAGCCTATTTGCAATACGAGGAGTTCCTCTTGATCTCTTTGCAATTTCTAAGGCTGATAAATCGTCGATTTTTAAGTCTAGGATATTGGCAGACCTTTTAACGATTTTTTGAAGGGAATTAGGGTCGTATAAGTCTAATTCCATCAAAACGCCAAACCTATCTCTTAAAGGAGAGCTTAATAGACCTGACTTAGTTGTAGCCCCTACTAGGGTAAATTTTTCTAGGTCAATTCTAAGGCTTTGAGCGCTAGGTCCCTTTCCTACAATAATATCTAGAGCAAAATCTTCCATAGCTGGATATAGGACTTCCTCTACATTTTTATTAATCCTATGAATTTCATCTATAAATAAGACATCATTTTCATTAAGATTAGTTAAAATACTAGCTAAATCTCCAGCCCTTTCTATAGCCGGACCCGATGTAACCTTTATATTAACCCCTAGCTCATTAGCAATAATATTTGCTAGGGTGGTCTTACCTAAACCAGGCGGTCCCTGTAGAAGGACATGGTCTAGGGCTTCTCCCCTGTTTTTCGCAGCTTGGATGAAAATATCCATTTTTTTCTTTGCCTTATCTTGGCCAATATATTCAGTAAGCCACCTAGGTCTTAGGGTATATTCAGTTTGTTCTTCATCATTGATGGATTGACTTCCAACAATTCTATTATTCATCTAATCACCTAAATCTTTTTTAAAGCTTCTTTAACTATCTGAGATAAACTCATATTATTGGTATCAAGGCTATCCAAGGCCTTAATTGCAGCATTTCTTTGATAGCCAAGGTTGACTAGAGCATCCAAGGCAAAATCATAGTTTTCATTTTGGCTTGTCTTCTTAATAGTTTTTGAAACTTCTTTTTCTTCTACATCTAAAACTATTTTATCAGAAAGCTCAAGAATTATCCTACTTGCAGTCTTTTTACCTATACCTGGAGCATTTGTTAACAACTTGATGTCACTTGTTGTGATTGCTTTTTTTACTTCATAGGATGTAAGTGTAGATAAAATAGAAAGCGCCGCCTTAGGGCCAACAGAAGATACGGAAGTAAGACTTAAAAATAGTTTATGGCTATCTTGTGATATAAAGCCATAAAGATATACACCGTCATCACGAACTGTAAATTCAGTATATATCTTTCTAGTATCATTTATAGATAATTCACTTGTGTCACTTAAAGGCATCTGTAATTTATATCCTATATTGTTACTCTCTAAAATAACAGTTTCTTCATCGATAAATTTTACTTCACCTATTATATAAGAATACATTGTTACCTCATTCTAAATTGTTCTTTTAACTTATTTGTAAAGCTATGACAGATTGCAATAGCTAAGGCATCAGCAGCATCGTCTGGTTTAGGAATACCATCTAGATTTAAGATTCTTTTTACACTCTCTTGCATTTGATTCTTAGTAGCCCTTCCATAGCCAGTAAGAGCCTGCTTAATCTGAAGAGGAGTGTACTCAAAAACATCTAGGCCTTGAGTCTTACAAGCGAGGATTTCCACTCCTCTAGCCTGTGCAACATTAATAAATGTTTTGGTATTCTTCTCATGAAAAAGTTTTTCAAAAGCAACTTCTTCCGGCTTATATTCATCAATTAAGCCGACAAGTTCGCGGTAGATAATCTCAAGTCTTTCATCTGTTGAGCTGGTGGCTTTAGTTTGAATTGAACCATATTCTAGCAACCTGTACCTATTACCGATAACTTCGATTAGGCCATAACCAACTATGGCAATTCCCGGGTCTATTCCTAAAATAATCATTGGTATCTCTTCAGTACGCAATCATTTAAAGAATACCAGTATTGTTGGCAATAGGCTTCTTTTAAGCTTCTATTTATATAGAATTTAGACTTTTCATATATATGCTTTAATTCTTTAATTGATAGACTTTTTCCTTCTAACTTAAATATTCCTGTATTGTTATAGTCAACTACCATTTGCTTATCCATGTAGTAGTTAACCCTGAAAATCTTTTTCTTTATAAACTTATCTAAAAAGTCATTTGCATATTTTTCTGCCATGAATATATCCTTGTTATCATACAGCTCTTTAATCATCTGGTCTTTAAATGCTTGTACTTTTTCTGACTTATGATTATGAAAGAGTAGCTGTGTATTTGCAAGTTGGCTTGGTGTAAATTCTGAAAGGGCAAGTTCTTCCAATTTGTCAATTAGCCTATAATTATAAAAGGCATTTCGATATGCCTTGATAACAAATGCCAACTCCAACCTATTTAAGTCATCGCTTACCAGCCTATTGATGCCATCGACTATGGACTTTTTATCATCCCGATTCCTGATACTTCGTCTAAGTCCAGTTAAAAGTGCCTTAGTAACTGAGTACTTAGGAACCAAGTTGTCACAAAGGTTTTTATTATCTAACCAAGACAATAATAAAAATATTGAATTTGGATCATCATTATATAAAAATTGATATTCAAGACTTTGTTCAAAATTTTTATTTGTCCTAATCATATCTTCCTCCGCTTAATTCGTTCTTTAATTATACTATAAATGCCCCTTGATATCTATTAAAATTACAGATTTATTACAAGGAAATATTTTCATTTTATGCTTAATTTATATGAATGCATATTTTTGTATTTTAAAAAAGCAAAAATCCCTATAATCGAAATGAAATACTAATAAGGAAAAAATCATTAATATTCCTCTTATATTTATCCATAAGTTTTATTAACTTTTTTTTATATAAGTTTATATAATATAGATACCTATATATAGGCTATGATGCTAGAAAAAAAATAAGCACCAACCAAAGTCCTCGATAGATCTTTAGGTGGTGCATTTACTTTTGGCGTACCATAAAGGATTCGAACCCTCGACCTTCTGGTCCGTAGCCAGACGCTCTATCCAGCTGAGCTAATGGTACCTGTTTATTTTATTATAATAAAACTTTTATAAAATGTAAATATAAACAAAAAAACCTCGTTTGAGGTTTTTTTGGAGCGGAAGACGAGATTCGAACTCGCGACCCTCGCCTTGGCAAGGCGATG
>CAYFNZ010000004.1:0-53995 GCA_964344625.1 uncultured Peptoniphilaceae bacterium
ACTATCTCAGACAGGGTGTGCCAAGCAAGGACTGCACATTTTACCCTGGCTGGTAATACACTGATGTTTTTTAGGGCGATAGCGTCTTCAAGCTTTTCCAGTTCTTCTTCGTCTTGAATTTCTCCCTTAATCATACCTATGAAGGTTTCTGCCAATTCTTTTGCCTCTTCAAGGGTCTTTCCCTTGATGTCATCTACCATCATAGAGGCTGATGCTTGAGAGATAGCACAACCTATTCCCTCGTAGCTGGCATCTTTTATGATTCCATCTTCCACCTTTAGGTTCAAGCTTATTTCGTCCCCGCAGCTTGGGTTGTGGCCCAACTCACTGTGAGTCTTACCTTCTAAAGGTCTCTTATTAAATTTATTAGTAGAGTGTTCTCTGATTAATTCTGTATATATTTGCTTTAATTCCATTAAATCAACATCTCCTTTACAAGATACAAGGCTTCAATAAACTTGTCTATTTCCTCTTTTGTATTGTAAAATGCAACGCTTATCCTGCAGCTGGCATTTATGCCCAAATACCTGTGTAGGACTTGGGTACAATGGTGGCCTGATCTTATGGCAACATTTTGATAGTCTAGAATCGATGCTACGTCATGAGGGTGGACATCTTTCACATTGAAAATGATATTTGTCCCTTCTGGATTTTTCTTTGGATAATACATTTCTACAAAGTCCAAGTCGGAAAGCTTCTTGGCCGCATAGGATATCAATTCATCTTCCCTCTTGCTGATTTCATCAAAGCCAAATTGGTCTATAAAGTCTATGGCTTTTCCTAAGGCATAAACCGCACCCACATTTTGAGTTCCCGCCTCAAACTTCTCTGGGCTAGGAGCAAAGGTAGACTCGTCCTCATGGACGTATTCAATCATATCACCACCGTATAAAAACGGAGGCATGGCATCTAAAAGCTCTTTCTTACCATAAAGGACTCCTACCCCCATTGGGGAGAAAAGCTTGTGTCCGGAAAATGCATAAAAATCACAGCCTATTTCTTGGACATCGACTTTTTTATGGGCCGTATATTGGGCTCCATCAACTAGGGTTACTGCCCCATATTCCTTGGCAGCCTCTACCATTTCCTTGATAGGTATATGGCAGGCTATAACATTTGAAGCTGCTGTCAAGGCGAGAATCTTGGTATTTTTGTTAAGCTTATTCTTGAAATCCTCCAGGTCTAGAGAGTAGTCATCATCCAAGTAAAAATACCTAAGTTTAGCCCCTGTTTTTTCACAGACATATTGCCAGTTTACAAGGTTTGAATGGTGTTCTAAAACCGATACTAAAACCTCGTCTCCTTCTTTAAGATTCGTAAGTCCATAGGAATAGCAAACGAGATTTATAGATTCAGTTGTATTTTTTGTAAAAATAATTTGGTCCTTGGATTCAGCCCCTATAAAGTCAGCCACCTTCTGCCTTACATCCTCATAAGCCTTTGTGGATTGGTAGGATAGCTTGTAGGCCCCCCTGTTAGGGTTGGCATTTAATTTAGTGTAGTAGTCAGTTAAGGCATCTATTACACATTGGGGTTTTAGGCTGGTAGCGGCATTGTCCAAGTAGACAAGATCTTTAGTTTCTTCATTTTGCAAGTATGGAAATAATCCACGAATCTTCTCAACGTCCATTATAATGTTATTCCTTCATGTATATATTGTTTAACTTCTTCTCTCATTTGAGAATCTGGTATTAGGTCTATGGTTGGGGTCATTTTAGCTTCAACTGCCAAGGCCTTGGCTTCTTTTTCGCTTAAGCCCCTGCTCATCAAGTAGAATAGCATATCTTGGTCAATCCTACCGGCTGATGCAGCGTGGTTACCCATGATGTCGTGTTCTGAAGCAAGTAGTAGAGGAAGGGCTATAGATTTAACCTCTTCATCTATCAAGGTTACAAATTCTTCTTCATTTCCTACAGAGCCATTTGAGCCTGTCTTAAAGTCTAGGGTACCTGCAAATCTCTTTCTTGCAAGGTCTTTTAGGGCTCCATTCACCTGCATGTCAGAAATGGTTTCCTTGCCCCTGTGGTTTACAAGGTAATTTATGTCATGGATCCTTTCCTTGTCTACAAAGTAGGCTGAATGAATCATGGATTCTGCCTTTGGATTTAAGAGGTCACAAACGTAATTAGTGTAGGCTTCCTTTGATCCAAGGTCTACTTGTACCAAGTCAACTTTGGCCCCTTCTTCAACTGAAGAAACCATTGAAACCATGCTTACAGCCTTATCAGATAGCTTTTGAACCAAGACTAATTTTAGGTAAGAATCCTTTTCTGCCCTAATCCTAATTAGAGTATTTCTAAATAGGTCAAGGTCTTTTTCAGACTTGTAGTCGAAAATCAAGGTAGCCTTGGCACCTTCTTCAAGGTGGATTTCTTGTAAGTCTATTAGCTCATCTTGGGTCTTATCAAAGTTAATCTTGTAAGTTTCACTAATTTCTGTGTTCTTTTTTACAAGTGTATGATTTGTCCAATTTCTGTCTTTTTCATTTATATCAAGTACTTCCCTTGAAAGCCCGTAGGTCATATGGTCAAAGTAGTCATGCTTTATGCCTTCAACTATCCTATCTTGGTAGTCTCTAAATTCCCTATTTCCAGCATATGGCACCTTTACATTCGCATGGTTTGCCTTTAACCATCTCCAAGTAAGCTTAGGAAGAATATTTAGTTTTTCCATATCTATCCTCTACCTCCTAACCTATTGCGCCTTCAAGTTCTAGATTGATTAAGTTATTCATTTCTACGGCATATTCTAGTGGAAGTTCCTTGGCAATTGGTTCAGCAAAACCACGAACTAGCATGGACTTTGCTTCTTGTTCAGAAATTCCCCTGCTCATCAAGTAGAAAATCTTATCGTCATCAATCCTACCGATTTTTGCTTCATGACCTAGGTCAACGTCATTGTTGTCTATTACGATAGCTGGTATAGTATCTGAAACTGATTCGTTGTCTAGCATTAGGGATTCACATTCTACTGTGGCTTTTGATCCCTTTGCGTTCTTAGTAAACTTAACTAGGCCCCTGTAAGTTGCTATACCACCTGACTTTGAGATTGATTTTGACATGGTTGTAGAAGATGTATTTGGAGCAGCGTGGATGATTTTGGCCCCTGTATCTAGGTTTTGACCAGCACCTGCAAAGGAAATGCCTGTAAATTCTGACTTGGCATTTTCCCCTAAAAGATATGATGATGGATAAAGCATGGATACCTTTGATCCAAATGAGCCTGATACCCATTCAATCTTTGCATCTTCCTTAACTATGGCTCTTTTTGTATTTAGGTTGTACATGTTTCTTGACCAGTTTTCAATAGTTGAATACCTCAAGGTAGCTCCCTTTTTAACGAAAAGTTCTACCGCACCTGCGTGGATATTTACAACGTTGTATTTTGGAGCGGAACACCCTTCTATAAAGTGACAATAGGCCCCTTCTTCAACTATGATTAAGGTGTGTTCAAATTGACCTGCCCCTGGGGCATTTAGCCTGAAGTAGGATTGTAGAGGGATGTCAACATTTACCCCCTTCGGAACATATACAAAGGATCCGCCAGACCAAACAGCATAATGAAGGGCTGCGTACTTGTGGTCATTGGCAGGAATAGCCTGCATGAAATATTCCTTTACTATTTCTGGATATTTCTTTAAGGCTGTTTCTATATCTGTATAGATTACCCCTTGTTCAAGTAGGTAGTCTTTGATGTTGTGATAAACAATTTCAGAGTCATATTGGGCACCTACACCTGAAAGTGAATCGATTTCAGCTTGTGGGATTCCCAAATCATAAAATGTTTGCTTGATATCATCTGGTAAATCACCCCAATTACCCTTCATATCAGATTTTGGCTTGATATAGGTGGTGATGTCATCGATATTAACTTCGCTGATATCTGGTCCCCAAGGTGGATTTTCCAATTCATAGAAGAGTTCCAAGCCCTTTAATCTATATTCTAGCATCCAAGCTGGTTCATCTTTTTCTGAAGAAATCAGTCTTACTATGTCTTCAGTTAAACCCTTGTCTGAAATCTTTGCGTATTCAAATTTATTTTTTTTGTCGAAGATACCCCTATCGATATCAGCGACTTGTGTTCTTTTTCTTTCCATCTTAGTCTTCTTTCTTAAAACTCCTGTATCCATTTTCTTCAATTTCTTGAATCAATTCCTTGCCACCAGTCTTAACCAACTTTCCATCAACTATGATATGGACAAAGTCTGGTTCAAGGTTTTCTAAGATTTGGCTATGGTGAGTAATAATTAAAACCGCTTTTTCATCATTTAAGAAGTTTTTTACACCTTCTGAAACGATTCTAGTGGCATCTACGTCTAAACCAGAGTCTGTTTCGTCAAGCATTACAAACTTAGGGTCTAGGACCTTCATTTGAAGGATTTCATTTTTCTTCTTTTCACCACCTGAAAAGCCTACGTTTAGGTATCTTTCAGCATATTCTGGTGAGAATTTCAATTCTTCCATAATCTTTTTTAAGTCCTTCTTGAACTTTAGTACTGGGACATTTTCCCCGGTAACTGCCATCTTAGCAGCCCTTAAAAAGTTTTCTACTGTAATGCCTGGTACTTCTTGAGGTGTTTGAAAACTCAAGTAAATACCCTTTCTAGCTCTTTCATCTGCAGTCAATTCAGTGATGTCTTGGCCTTCAAATTCTATACTTCCTTGTGTTACTGTATATTTTGGATGTGCCATGATAGCGTTCATTAGTGTTGATTTACCTGCACCATTAGGCCCCATAACAACATGAATTTCTCCAGGATTTATTGTTAAATCTATTCCTTTTAAGATTTCCTTATCTTCAACGTTAACCTTTAGGTTTTTGATATTAATCATCTCATACTCCTTAATTTTTCATTACTCTTAAAGTATATTATTTTTGTCGGGATTAGTCAATTTCACTTGACAAATATTGTCAAAATCCTAGTTTTTGCCTAGGTTATATTGACTCCTAAATGAAAAGAGGAAAGTCACACAAAATAACTTACCTCCTCATAGTCTAATTATTCTTTATGACCAAGGCTATGAATACCACCTTGGATTTATGGATGTTGATAAGTAAATACCTGCCATTTTTTCATATGACTCTTTCATATTGTCAACATCCCTAATTTCTTGGTCCCTATAGTTTTTTATAGCTTTTTCGTCTTCTAAGACTTCAAGCTTGGTAAAAGGAAACCTATTTTTCATGTCTATAATTCTAGATTCTAGGTCTTTTATCTCCTTGTTCATGGCTTCATCTGATATAGCCGGTTTGTACCTTCTGAGGTCATCAAGGCTATTTGAAATCCTAAATACCCTCTTAAAGTTTCCCTTTTCCATAGCGCTTGTAAAGTCCTCCCAAATCTCAGTTGCCTTTTGAGACCTATTTAAGAAGGGGCTGGCCTTTGTAATTATGGTTTCAAGGGCATGATCCAGGCCTTGGTCCAAAAAGAACTTAAGCTTTGAATATTCTTTGGAATTTACCTGCATCTTTCTTTTTAGGTCCTTAATCTGCTTAGCTAGGTCATAAAATTCCTGTTTTGCCCTATAGTCTATAAAGTTGTTAAACTGGATTGAGTTGTCATTTGGCAAAAAGAAGTTGTCTTCTAGCTTTTTATTTATAATCATGGTTTCATAGATATTTTTCATCTTGGATAATTCTACGTCGCCAAAGTTTTCTATATACTTTTTCTCTAATAGGGATTTATAAAAATAATTGTTGTAATAAAAATATGTCGCAAGTTCGATATACTTTTTTTCTAATTCTAATTTCATAATAAACTCCGATCTAAAATATTAAGCCATATTACCGATTGGGCTGTTTTTATCCTTCATTGTAAGAATACTATACCACACTTTAATGATTTGCAAATAGGCTGGCTTTAATTTATAATTTATAGTATCAGTTTAACTAAACAGGAGGATATGATGACAGATTTTAAAAATGGATCCGTTAAGATTTCAAACGTGATTATAGATCAATTAATTGCTGAATCAGCCTTAAAAATCGAAGGAGTAAAGGCTGTAGTAGGATATCACGACCATAAGGTAGATACAAAGAAAAAGGATTCTGTAATTTCCGAGATTAATGGAACTGATATGAAGATTTCTTTGAGCTTGATATTGAATACAAATAAAAAGATTGGTGAAATTGCCGAAAATGTTCAAAAAAATATTAAGGAACAAGTAAAGGTAATGCTTAACATCGACGTTACAGAGGTCAATGTTTACATCAAAAGTATAGAATTAGCGTAGTAAAACTCAAACGGCTATCTCAAAATGGGACAGCCGTTTTTTCATGGGCACTTTTTATTTAATAATCATTACTATCAAGTTTGCAAGGCCTATTATCAAATAGATTGAACCTAGTAAGAGCCTTCTTTTCTTCTTGTCCAACTTGTATGATGCAAATTGCACTGATGACAAGAGTATAAAGGACAAGGAAAGGGCTATTAAGGAATAGAACCTAGGCATCATTTTAGCATTTTCAATTATTATCAAAATTATGGTTATTAAAATCATCACTGAGGATGCAGCATTTAAATAAACCTTTTTCTTAAGATCTTTATTCATGGTGTATTTCCCTTAATTTTCCAGTTAATTTATATGGAACCTTCTTTAATTCTTCAATATTCTTAGCTCCAAGTAAAAACATTATTACCTTGGTCTTATACATCAATTCTTCTAAGTATTCCCTGGCGTATTCATGGCCTCCATGAAGTAAAAACTTTAGAAGCTCTCCGCCTATGCCTACATAGTCTGCCCCTATAACTATCGCTTTTACTATATCTAGGGCAGTTTTTACGCCCCCACTAGCAATAATTTTTAAGTCAGCAGAAACTTCTCTGGCATTTAAGATGGACTTTGCTGTAGGTACCCCCCAGTCATATAGTTCTGAAAAGTCCCTGTCTACATTCCTAAGGTTTTCAATCTCAATTAAATTTGAACCCCCAAGTCCCGATACATCTATGATATTAACCCCTGTTGATATGATTTTTTCAACAGTTTTTTTAGACATACCTGAGCCGATTTCCTTAACCATTACCCTGCCTGGGTAGGCCTTATTTATAGCCTTGATATTATCTACTATCCCTCTGAAGTCCCTTCTTCCATCCGGTCCAACTATTTCTTGGGCTGGATTTATATGAAGGGCTATACCGTCAGCCTTGACATAATCGATGGCCCTGGTCACATCCTCTAGGCTTGAGGAAGCTTGAAGGTTTGCTAGCATGACTGTCTTTCTGTCTTCAGCAGCATGCTCCCCTAAAAATAGCTCTATGGCCTCTTCATCTTCAAACATAATATCTTGGTTGCCAATTTCCATAGGTAGGTTTAGCTCTTTGGAAATCGTATAAAGGACTTCATTGATTTCTACGCTTTGTTCTGTACCGCCAGTAATAGCATTTATGACTAGGGGAAATGGTATTTCCTTACCGAAAAACTCCACTCTAGTATCTATTTCTGAAAAATCCATCTCTGGAAATGAGTTGTGTTCTATATATATGTCTGAAAATAAATTATCGGTCTGGTGGTTGCTTATTAAAATATTTTCTAATCTAACATTTTTCTTTTCTTCCATTTTTAATTAAACTCCAAATTAAACTTATCAAACTATAAAAGTTATTTGTTAATCTCGGTAAAATCTATAAACAGGCTAAATGGCTATTGGAATTTGGTACTTTTTATCTGAAGGCTTATAGTCTATCAACTTAAAGTCGTCTATGGTGAAATCTTTTAGTTCCTTTACCTCAGGGTTAATCCAAAGACTAGGTCCTTCTACATCACTATCTTCCTTCATAATCTCTTGGACCATTTCAGTATGCCTATCATATATGTGAAGATTTTGAACAAAGTGGACAAAATTTCCTGCTTCATAACCGGTAACTTGGGCTATCATCCTAAGCAAGACATAGTATTGAAAGGCGTTGATTCCTCCAGGTCCTGCTGCTGCTAGGAAGTCTCCACTTCTTTGTATCAGGGTCATATCAAGGTAGTTGCCCCTTACGGACCACATGGTCAAAAAGGCACATGGTATCAGGGTCATATCAGCCAAGTCATCAACATCATAAAGGCTAATAATCAGCCTTCTATTAAGTGGATTTGTCCTCAACTGACTTATCAACCTGTCAATTTGATTAATATATTCTCCAGTTTCTGGTGATTTAAAGGTCTTTGCGGTTTGGTAACCATAGGCAGTGCCTAAAGACCCTTCTTCATTCATCCAGCTGTCCCAATACATAACACCATATTTATTTTTTAGCTTGTTTACATCATTACACTTGTCTTTATAAATCCATAAGATTTCCTTAATGGCAGTCTTCCAAGCAATCTTTCTAAGATTGGTTATAGGCACTTGGCCTTGTTCATATTCTACAAATTGTTGGGTCAGATACTTGGTAAATGCTTCTTGTGAAGAATCCTTATCCTCCCACTTTGGTCTTACACTTGAATTAGTATCCCTTTCGGAATACCCGTTTTCTAGAATCTTTCTTGCCTTATCAATGAATATCTTATCGACCTTACTCATCTTATCTCTCCTGTGATAATTGCATTTTCTTGGTTTGATCTTCTGTAATTAAAGCCTCTATCATTTCTTCAATATCCCCATCCATAAAGGAATCTAGTTGATATATGGTCATATTTATCCTGTGGTCTGTCACCCTTCCTTGTGGGAAGTTATAGGTCCTAATCTTTTCAGACCTGTCTCCGGTACCAACTTGGGTCTTTCTGTCTTCTGAAAGCTCCTTTTGTTGTTGTTCAAGTTTCAAATCATAAAGCTTGGCATACATGATATTCATAGCCTTGGCCTTATTCTTAATTTGAGACCTTTCATCTTGGCAGGCTACTACTAAACCGGTTGGTAAGTGGGTAATCCTAACCGCTGAGTCGGTTGTATTAACGTGTTGGCCACCAGCTCCAGATGACCTATAGTAGTCTATCCTAAGTTCTGTAGATTCATCGATTTCAACGTCAATCTTTCCTACTTCTGGAAGGATGGCTACTGTTGAAGTTGATGTGTGAATCCTACCACTTGATTCAGTTTGAGGAACCCTTTGAACCCTGTGAACACCTGACTCATACTTTAACTTAGAATAAGCCCCGTGGCCCTTTATCATGAAGATGGCTTCTTTGATACCGCCAGCTCCTTGTTCAGTGTATTCAATATCTTCTGTCTTAAAGCCTTGGTTATCGGCATACATATGATACATCCTATACAGTTCTGCAGCGAAAAGTCCAGCCTCGTCTCCACCAGCGCCCGCTCTGATTTCAACATAAACGTTTTTGTCATCATTAGGGTCTTTTGGAAGAAGTAAAATCTTTATTTCTTCTTCTATCACAGGTATTTCCTTTTCAAGGCTTTGAATTTCTTCTTTTAGCATTTCAACCATATCATGGTCATCTGCTACTTCAATCATTTCCTTGTCTTCTTCTATTGTATTTAACTTATCTTCATATTCAGAATATTTATCAACTAAGGGCTTTAAACCTGAATATTCCATATTTAGCTCTTTCCACTTATCCATGTCAGCTAAAACATCTGGGTCTGCAAGTTTCTTTTCTAAATCTAAATAATATTCTTTAGTCTTTTTTAATTTCTCAAACATAATAATCCTTTCGTATAATCTAAAATGCTTATTTTATATTATATCATTTATGGCAAGTTTTTTTCTAGATAAATGAAAAAAAGCCGAATTTATCAGCTTTTTCGCATATTACTTCAATCAGTTCTTCCTAGCAACTATTATCCTATCTTTTTGACCATAGTCTTTAATGCATCTTATATCTTTAAATGACTTTTCTTCTAAGAGTTTTGTAACTACCTCTCTTTGGTCATAGCCTATTTCGAAATACAGGCTTCCTTGGTCTGTAAGATAGTCTCTTGCTGAAGAAATTATCCTCTCATAAATCTCATAACCCTTGTCCCCTGCTAGAAGGGCTGTCTTAGGCTCATAGTAGAGTAATTTATCTAGGTTGTCGTAGTCTTTTTGACTTATATAGGGTGGGTTTGAAACTATGATATCAAACTTGCCCTCGATATTTTCAAAAAGGTCAGACTGGATGAATTTCACATCTGCTTCAAGTTTTTTAGCATTGGCCCTTGCTTTATTTAAGGCTTTTTCTGATATATCAGAAGCCCAGACTTCTGCCATGGGGTCTTCAAGCTTTAGGCTTATAGCTATAGCCCCAGATCCGGTACCTATATCTAAGATTTTTTTGCCGTCAATATCAGCCTTTAGGATTTCTTCTACCAAAAGCTCTGTCTCAGGTCTCGGAATTAAGACATCTGAATTTAAATCAAAGGTCCTGCCATAGAAGTCCCACTTGCCTAGGGCATATTGAATAGGGATTCCTCTTTGAATCCTTTCATAAATCTTTACGAACTCCTCTTCAAGATGGTGGTCTAGATAGTCATCCATCTTTCTTGATAAATCTCCATAAGAAATATTCAAAAGATAGGAAAGAACTATCCTAGTATCGTCTCCAAGGTATTTTTGAAATAAATCTTTTATCTTCATTTTGCTAGCCTCACACAAGAATATCGTCTGTCTTATTTTCCGGAATTACAAGCTCTAAGGCCTTGATGGCAACTTCTATCATATCATCTGTCGGCTCTTTTACAGTACCAATGTATTGGATGAAAAGTCCCGGCTTTGACAATATGCAGGCAAGCTTTGAATCAGACCTTCCAATCCACCTATTAAGTTCAAAGGTAAGGCCCACAAGAACCGGTAGCATTACAATCCTGGTTAGGGCCCTTAATAAGGGGTTTGGCCAGCCGAAAAATGCCAAGACCAAGGCTGAAATAATCACCATATTAAACATAAAGCTAGTACCACATCTAGGGTGTAGCATGCTATTTTGTCTAACATTTTCTACGGTCAAGTCCTCTCCAAACTCGTAGGTTGCTATGGTCTTATGCTCTGCCCCATGGTACATAAAGACCCTTTTTATTTCCTTGATATTTGATATAGCCATGACATAGATAAAAAAGAAAATAACTCTTATTAGGCCCTCTATAAGGTTTAGGCCCAGATTGGTCCTGATATAGGCCCTAAATAGGTTAGAAATCATGGAAGGCAAAATCAGAAAGCAAAATAGGAGAAAGACTACCAAAAGGCCGCTTCCTATAGAAAACATCACGTCTTCAAATTTCTTCCTAAAGTCTGACTTATTTTCATCTTCCAGGTTGTCTTCCTCATCTTCGAAAAAGCTAGCCGAATAATCTATAGCCTTAGTCCCATTTTTTAAGGCGTCATATAGGGCCCCTATCCCCCTAAAGAAGGGTTTAGCAAATATGGGGTACTTGCTAGCTAGGCTTTCTGTCTCTATAAATTTGGTTTCCAAGTCTCCATCAGGCTTTCTGACCACAATAGATGTCTTATGAGGTCCCTTCATAAGTATACCTTCAAAAAGAGCTTGGCCTCCTATACTAGTTTTTTTAATTACTTTTTTCATACTTCTCCTCTTTTGTCACTTTATCTTTAGTCAACATATCTTTTATGTAAAATGCAATTTAGCGACATATACTTCGGTAAAAATAATTATATCTATTATAGAGAAATAAGTAAAATTTATCAAAAGCCAGGTATTTCACATTTAAATTAAATCAAGGTCAGCTGAAAAGCTGACCTTAAGTGACTAGTCCATGTTATATTTCTTCTTAAATCTTTCTACTCTACCACCACGTTCTACAAATTTTTGCTTTCCAGTGTAGAATGGATGACATTCTGAGCAGATTTCTACTCTCAATTCTTCTTTTGTAGATCCAGTAGTGAAAGTATTGCCACAAGCGCAAGTTACTTTAGCTTCTGGATAATAAGCTGGATGTATATCTTTTTTCATCTATTTCACCTCTTTTACTTATAAATTATCACATAGCTATAGTATTATATCATCTTAACGTCTAAGTTTCAAGAGGATACATCAAGCTATTTATTGCTTTATTATATCAAAAATCTCAGTTTTTACAAATGTTTTTTCTTAATTTCTAATCCTTTGGGTTTATGATATAATTTCATTAGTAATTTTGTATAAAAATCAGGAGGTCAAATGAAAGATTTTAGACAGCAACTTGAACAATACGCTGACCTTGTAATCAGCGTAGGTATAAATACATTAGAAGGAGATATCATAGTAATTAGGTGCCCTATAGAAAGAGCTGACTTCGCTAGGCTACTAGCAAAGAAAGCCTATGAAAGAAAGGCTCATAAGGTTGAAATTAACTGGGTTGATGATGAATTATCCCTATTAAATTTCGAATATTCTCCAGTTGAAGTGATGGAAGATATCCCTCAATATGCTTATGATAAGAGCGAATATTTCTACAAGAAGGGGGCAAAATTTATTTCAGTTCACGCTGAAGACCCTGAGCTTCTAAAAAATATTCCTGCCGATAAACTTGAGAGGGTAAGCCTAGCTCAAAGTAAGAAATTTAAGCCACTTATGAAATACACCATGAATGACATTAACTCTTGGTGTGTGGTTTCTGTTCCTACCCTAGCTTGGGCAAAAAGGGTATTTCCAGAGTCACAAAACCCAGTAGAAGACCTATGGCAACAAATCTTTGACGTTACTAGGATTAACCTTGAAGACCCAATAAAGGCATGGCAATACCACCTAAGCCTACTTTCTGAAAAGGCTGAATGGTTAAATAAGATGAATTTCAAATACCTAAGATACAAGTCTTCAAATGGAACCGACCTAGAAATCGAGCTTCCTGAAGGCCACATCTGGTGTGCAGCCAAGTCTGAAAATGCCAAGGGCCAAGAATTCGTACCTAACATGCCTACAGAAGAAGTTTTCACAATGCCTAAAAAAGGCGGAGTAAATGGCACAGTCTATTCTACAAAGCCTCTTGCCTACAATGGCAATGTCATAGATGAATTTTACCTAAAATTTGAAAATGGCAGGGTGGTAGACTTCAACGCTAAAAAAGGCAAGGAAACTCTTGAATCCATCTTTAGTCAAGATGAAAATGCAAGATACCTTGGTGAAGTAGCCCTAGTGCCATATGATTCACCTATTTCAAACTCAAATACACTTTTCTTTAATACGCTTTTCGATGAAAATGCTTCTTGTCACTTAGCTTTTGGCAAGGCCTACCCAACTACTATCAAGGGTGGCGAAGATATGTCAGAAGAAGAACTTGCAGCAAAGGGTGTTAATGACTCATTTATCCACGAAGATTTTATGGTTGGTAGTAAGGATCTTTCCATCATAGGAGTAGATCATGAAAATAAAGAAACTCCTGTTTTCGAAAATGGAAACTGGGCTTAATTAATTATCTTGGAAGGAGAATTAAAATGGATAGAGATTTAGGTATCAACCTAGCTAGAGTTACTGAAGGTGCTGCTCTTGCCAGTGCAAAATACCTTGGTCAAGGCGACAAGAACAAGTCAGACCAAGCCGCTGTAAATGAAATGAGAGATATGTTTAACCTACTAAACATCAATGGAACAGTAGTTATTGGTGAAGGAGAAATCGATGAAGCCCCTATGCTTTATATCGGGGAACAAATTGGTGATCCTGATGCCCAAGACCAAGTCGACATAGCTGTTGACCCTATAGATGGCACCACTGCCCTAGCAGATGGGATGCCAAATGCAATATCCGTCCTAGCCGTTACCCCTAAGGGGAACATGCTAAATGCACCAGATGTCTATATGAAAAAGATAGCTGTTGGCCCTAAGGCCAGGGGCTTGGTAGACATCAACAAACCCGTATCTGAAAACATAGCCATAGTAGCCAAATCTTTAAATAAGAATATATCCGATGTGACTGTTACTGTCTTAAAAAGGGAAAGACATAGCAAGTTAGTAGATGCCATTAGACAAACAGGAGCCAGAATCAACATGATTAATGACGGTGATGTACTCCCAGCTATCGAAGCCTGCATGGCTGGTGGCACTGACATGCTTATGGGAATTGGCGGAGCTCCAGAGGGAATCATAGCTGCCGCAGCAGTTAAATGCCTTGGTGGAGACTTTCAAGCCATCTTTTGGCCAAGCGATGGCAAGCAAGTAAAAAGATGTATGGACAAAAACATAGACCTTGAGAAGGTCTACACTATCGAAGACCTAGTTAAGGGTGATGATGTAGTCTTTGCTGCAACCGGCATTACTACAGGAAGCTTATTAAAGGGAGTTTCCTACCTAGAATCTAACTCTGCAACTACAGAAAGTATGCTTTTAAGACTTCCAAGCTACACAGTTAGAAGAATCGATAGTATCCACCAATTAGATAAGAAATATCCTAAAAAGGATGCTGAATAATAAATGATAAAAAATTGCTATAAGGGAAGTATTTGCCATATAGCAATTTTAAAATATTAGAATTTGAAAATTTATAGATATAGTGCTATTATTATTTACACTATATGGAGGATAAAATGCAAGATATTCACGTTATTTACGGCAGTGTAAGCACAGAGCATGAGATTTCTTTAAGATCTGCTCAACAAATTATAAACAACTTAGATAAAGATAAATATAGGGTTTCTATGACTTATATAACAAAGGATGGAAGGTTCGTAGTTTCTGGCTTCTTTAAGGAAGAAATCAAACAAGCTGAAGACCTTATTAGAGAATCCCTACTTAACCAAAGGCAGTCAATAATGCAATTTATTGACTTTATCAATGGCTTGGATGACCCAATAGTTATCCCTTGCATCCACGGGTCAAGCGGAGAAGACGGTCAGATTCAAGGTTTTTTAAGAACCCTTGGCCTAAGGTTCGTAGGTAATGACATAGATTCTTCTGCAATTTGCTGGGACAAGGCAACTACAAATAAGATGCTTGAATCCTACCAAATTCCACAAGCCAAATTCATCGTTATCGATAGAAAAAGGTATGAAAGAGATGAAGACAAGGAATCAATTATCTCAAATATTTTTGATGTTTGTGGTGAGCAAGTCTTTGTTAAGCCATCTGCAAATGGTTCATCAGTTGGGGTAAACAAGGCTGATAGGTCTAACATTCTAGAAGCCCTAGAAGAAGCCTTTTTATACGACAACAAGGTAGTTTGTGAAGAAGCAATTATCGGCGAAGAATTGGAAGTTTCAGTCATTGGCAATGCCAATCCAAAGGCATCCCTTCCTGGTTCCTACACAACTACCAGGGAAATATTTGACTATACAGCCAAGTATCACGATACCCAAACCATCAGAAACACCCCTCATCTCCTAAATGATACCCTTAATAAGAAGGTAAGACAGCTTGCCATTGACGCTTATCTTGCTACTGGATGTCAGGGATTTGCAAGAGTAGATATTTTCATGGACGAAAATGAAAACTTCTTTGTAAATGAAATCAATACCTTCCCGGGCATGACTTTTTCATCCCTATCCGCTGACCTATGGAAGGCTACTGATGGAACAAGCTATTCACAAATTCTAGACGAACTTATAGACCTATGTATTGAAAAGTTCAAGCAAGAAAAGACTCTAAAAAAAGGAATATAATATGTTGAATTTAACTCTTAAGCAAGTAGCTGAATTTTCAAATGGTAAATTAAATGACGATAAATTCTCAGACTTAATAATTAATGTCATTTCTATTGACACTAGGACCATTGAGCCTGGGGACATGTATATGCCTATAATTGGAGAAAAATTAGATGGTCACCTATTTATAGACCAAGCCTTTCAAAAGGGAGCGGCCGCAAGTTTTTGCGAATATGGTAAGCTTGATAAACCATGCGATAAGCCAATTATTTTCGTAGAAAACGCTAACCAGGCCTTCACTGACCTAGCAAAAAACTTTAGAAATTCATTAAAAGATATAAAGATTGTTGCCATAACTGGTTCAAATGGTAAAACTACCACAAAGGACTTGATAGCCCAAGTGCTTCAACCAAACTTCAAGGTAGCAAAAACCATAGGCAACCTTAACAACCATATCGGGGTCCCTAGAACCCTTCTAAGGCTGGGAGCTGATATAGATGTAGGTGTCATAGAAATGGGCACTGATGGCTTTGGTCAAATCGACTTCCTAACTAATATGGTTAAGCCTGACATAGCAATCCTGACAAATGTCGGCGATTCCCACCTACATGTTCTAAAGACCAAGGAACTAGTAGCAAAGGAAAAAGTCGATATAGTTAAGGGCCTTTCTGATGATGGTATTTTTATCTACAACCTTGACAATGAATATATTAAAAACGAGGTAAAGTCTAGGAATATTAGGCAAAGAATCATCACTTTTGGCAAGGACCCAGAGGCTGATTATAATATAGTGATAGAAAAGACCACTAACAATGGGTCTACCTTCAGGTTAAATGGTGAAGTTTATAGGACATCAAACCTTGGGGCCCACCAAGTATATAACGCAACATGTGCAATTATTATCTCAAAATTATTTGGTGTAGACCAAGACTTGGTAAGAAGACAATTGGAAATCAACCACTCCTCATCCATGAGGTCTGAATTGGTTAACTGCAAGGGCTTTGACATCCTAAATGATTCCTACAAGTCAAACCCTCAATCCCTAAAGTCTGCCCTAGACACCCTTGATATCCTGTCAGGCTACAAGAGAAAAATAGCTATTATAGGTGATATGCTAGAACTTGGTGACCAAGAGGAAGAACTACACAGGGAAATCGGTAGGTATATAGATCCTAACAAGGTCGACTACCTATTGTTGACCGGTCCCCTAAGCAGGTTTACAGCTGAAGAAGCTAAAAAAAGATTTCCTTTCGAACACGTATTTTACCTAAATAGCAAAAATGACCTAATAGACAAGGCCAAATACCTAATACAAAAAAATAGTTTGGTCCTAGTTAAAGCCTCAAGGTCACTTCGTCTAGAAGAAATAGTAGAGGCCTTGGAGCTAATAAACCTAAATTAGAATATTATCATAAGGAGCTGTTTACCCGGCTCCTTTCATAATTTAAACATAAAAAAAGAACCTATTTTTAGGTTCTTAGACTTATCTAGTATTATTGTTCAAGTTTCTAAACTTTCTCTTTAAAAAAATAAGACACTATATCATTCTCATCTAGGTCTAGCCACTTAACCAAATTTGCTATATCCATTTGATTAAAATAGGTTAAAGACCTCAATTTATTCTGTAAAGTTGAATACTTAAATCCTGTAACTGTGGAAAAATTCTGTAAGGAACCGTATTTTTCAACTATTTTACCTCTCAATTTATTAGAATCAAATATCATAATCCTACTCTCCTAGTAAAAAGTTCAAGTTTCTAAACTATTATTAGAATATCATTTTATTGTTAAAATGTCAAAAATTAATTTATTAGGTAAAATAGTGGGGTTATTATGTAATATTCTATACAATTTATATATTATTTTGTATAATAGCCTTAAGATTGATTAAAAATTATTGTTATTTTATAAAGCTAAAGGGGGGAATAAATGTTTAACGAAAGGCTAAAAATAGCTATGGAAGAGGCGAATTTGTCACAGGCAGACCTCGCTAAACTAAGTGGGATAAGCAAGTCTTCAATAAGTCAATATCTTTCTGGCAAGTTCAAGGCCAAGCCAGAAAATCTATTCATACTTGCTAAAGTTTTAAATAAGCCTGCTAGCTGGTTGGCTTCAGAAGTAGATATGGATGGTAAAGACAAAGTCTTAGATCCAATAGCTTCATATTCGGTAAATTCCACCGATAAAAGTAAATTTTATAATGACTTGTCAAGACTGTTCTCTTCCGATGACTTTGTACATAAGGCCCAAGGTATTTCAAAAGAATTTAATCAAGTAAACTTAAAGAAGTTACTTAAACTCATAAAAAACGACATGTCAGTAAAATAGGCATTGTCCTAAGTGCATGAATAAATTTTTGGATTTTTCATGCACATTTTTTGTTTTTTTGATTAGTGCATGAAATCACAGAAAATATTTATATGTACAGAAGCTGATTGAAGTTGCTTCATTAAATTGAAAATTATAGAATAAAAAATTGGATGCTGAATATTTACAATCAGCATCCTAAGTTATTTATAAGTTATTTTTTTAAGCTATTAATTTCATTCATAATCACTCCTACGGTATCATTGAAGGAGAATTTTGCCATGTTTTCTTTCATTTCTTGTCTTTTTGAGTTTAATTCGTATATCGCTTCAAGAAAATCTTTTTCATTTAACTTTGATTCCATCCTCATGATTGAGTAGCCAAGCTTTGTAAATGACTTGGCATTGTCTATTTGGTCCCCTCTTGAGCCATATTCAAAGGGAATTAAAAGCATGGGAATCTTGTAGTATAAAAATTCGAAGATGGCGTTGGCCCCCGCCCTTGTGATAACTAGGTCACTGGCTGCCAAGACATCGTTTAGACCTTCATTTATATACTCAAATTGGAAATATCCCTCTTTATTTATAGATGGGTCTATTCCTCCCTTGCCACATGAGTGGATTATATTAAAGTCCTTAAGTAGGTCATCCATCTGGTCTCTAAGCATCTTATTTATAGCTTGAGCCCCAAGGGACCCTCCCATAACAAGAAGGATTTTTTTGTCATTTTCAATATTTAATTTCTTTCTAAGCCTATCCCCATCACCATTTAGGAGATCTTCTCTGATTACCGGACCTAAAAATTTAGCCTTTCCAGACTTGATATATTTTTCCGTATCGGGAAAGGTCGTAAATATCGTCTTGATAAAGGGCTGAACAATCTTATTGGCAAGTCCCGGGGTCAAGTCTGATTCGTGGGCGATTTGTGGCTTTCCATTTATCCAGCCTCCTATTAGGACTGGAACTGACACAAAGCCTCCCTTTGAAAATACCACATTTGGATTTATCTTAAAGATAAAGTAGGTGGCTTGAATTATACCCCATAGAACCTTAAATACGTCCTTAAAGTTTTCCCAGGAAAAGTACCTTCTTAGCTTACCAGTGGAAATGCCTATATATTTAACCTTGTCCAAGGGTTTAATCAGTTCATTTTCTATGCCTTTTTTTGAACCCATGTAGTAGATTTCATAGCCTTGGTCCAAAAGTTTTGGAATCAAGGCTAGGTTTACCGCTACGTGGCCGGTTGTTCCTCCTCCTGTTAAGAGGATACGCTTGTCTATCTTTTTATTTCGCACGAGGACTTCCCCACTATTTTATTATGTCTGTTCCCATGTATTCAACTAGGGCTTGAGGAACTGTGATTGAACCATCTTCATTTTGGTAGTTTTCAAGGATGGCTGCAAATGTCCTTCCTACTGCAAGGCCTGAACCATTTAGGGTATGAAGAAGTTGTGTCTTGCCGTTTTTGTCCCTGTATTTTAGGTTTGCCCTTCTAGCTTGGAAGTCTTCAAAGTTTGAACAAGATGAGATTTCAACATATCTTCCGTATGAAGGCATCCATACTTCAATGTCATAAGTCTTAGCAGATGAGAAGCCTAAGTCCCCACTTGATAGGACAACAACCCTATAAGGGATATTTAATTTTTGAAGGATTTCTTCTGCATCATGGGTTAATTTTTCTAATTCATCATAAGAAGTTTCAGGTTCTACTAGTTTAACCATTTCAACCTTGTCAAATTGGTGGTTTCTTATTAGGCCCCTGGTATCTCTTCCTGCTGAACCAGCTTCTTGTCTAAAGCAAGGAGTGTAGGCAGTGTATTTTAATGGCAGTTCTTCATAAGGAATGATTTCAGATCCCCTATAATTTGTAACTGGTACTTCAGCTGTTGGGATTAGGTAAAAGTCTTTTGTTGGTAGGTAGAACATGTCTTCTTCAAACTTTGGAAGTTGGCCTGTACCTATCATGGAATTCCTATTTACCATGAAAGGAACTCCCAATTCTTCATAGCCGTGTTCTTTTGTGTGAACATCTAGCATAAAGTTTATTATAGATCTTTCTAGTCTAGAGCCTAGGCCTTTAAATATTGAGAATCTTGCTCCTGTGATTTTTGCAGCCCTTTCAAAGTCTAGGATACCTAGGTCAACTCCAAGATCCCAGTGGGCCTTAGCTGGGAAATCAAACTTTCTAGGTTCCCCAAATTTTCTAATTTCTACGTTGTCAGAGTCATCCTTACCTATTGGCACGCCCTTGTTTGGAACATTAGGGATGAATAAAAGCTTGTCTTGAATATCTTTTTCAACTTCTCTAACTTCTTGGTCAAGTTCCTTAATTTGGTTGGATAAGGCCTTCATTTCCTCCATGATTTCACTTGTGTCCTTGCCTTCTTTTTTTAGGCTAGGAATCATCTTAGAAACCTTGTTTTGTTCAGCCTTTTTAGCTTCAACATCAGCTATAAGGCTTCTTCTTTTTTCGTCTAGCTCTAGTACTTCGTCAATTGAAAAATTACCAGACCTACCCTTTAAGCCTTCTATAACTTCTTCTTTATTAGCCCTAATTCTTTTAATATCTAACATGTCTATCTCCTATTTTTACTTTTTCAATTTATCACTTTATTAATTGCCTTTTTTGGTAATCCAATATCTTGGATCAAAAGCCTCGTTCCAATTAGCCTATTAGTCTTGGTAATGCCCTCTTTCAAAAATTGTTGGGCTATTATCAAGTCCGCTTGAACAAAGCTGGTATTTATCTTTCCGCTATCGGCATCCATACCCGATGGTACATCAATGGAAATGGTATAGATACGCGATCGGTTGATGGTCTCAATTATATAATCAAAACTGCCTAAGAATTGGTCATCATAATCTATGTCCATGATGGCATCGATTATGGTGTTTGTCAGATTTAATTTTTTGGAAAAATCCTCTAATTCTTCTATGGTTACAAGGTCATATATTTTTCCATCCAGGTTTTCAACTAAGGTCAAATCTCTTTTGTGTCCCTCATCAAGTTTTTCCCTAGGAAGGGCTAGAAAAACGTAGACCTTCTTACCCATCGATAAGAGTATCCTTGCGGCCTTAAGACCTATTCCAGCCTTAAAACCCTTACCGCAAACAAAAGCAAAGGTCTCCCTTCTCTCCAGGTCTAAGCCCGAGACTAGGGCGTGGGCGGCATTGTCCATGATAAGGTCTTGACTAAAACCCAAGATATCCCTAGTGTAGTTAATTATTTCTGCCATTTGTCTTTTGTTTATGGTTTTCTCATTCATTGTCAAAAATCCTTACATCATTTCCATAAAATTCTATAGGGGTGTATTCACCCATGATTCTAGAGCTTATCCTACTGTCGTAAAAATGCCCTATGTCATATATCATGATATTTGAAGAAATAATAGTCGTCTTGTCTGATACAATCCTCTTATTTATTACTTCAAATAGGTTTGACTTGGTTACTTCAGTTACCATCTCTGTTCCCAGGTCATCAATAATCAATACATCGATGTCATAAATCAGGTCAACCTTGCTCTTATTGGCCTTTTTTTCTTCGGGATACATAAATTGATAGCTATTTAAGAAATTTAGCATATCATTTGATGATTGGTATAGGACAGGAACCCCCTGGTCCATAAGTTCCTTTGCAATACAGTTTATCATAAATGTCTTGCCAGTTCCCACCTTGCCATAAAAATACATGTTTGGAAGCTTTTTATTCTCCTTGGCTAAAATAGCCTTAATATCATCTCTTATGCCCAGGATATTTTCATATGGGCTTACCTCCTCCCCTACTTGCCTAGATTTTCTAAACAATTGCGGATTAAAGGTTGAGAAGTTTTCTTTTAGAATCCTATCCTTGATACTACTTTGGTCATAAAGTTTTTCGGCTAGAAGCTTCTTTCTGCAAATGCAGGCCCTATTATTTACAACCCCTGTGTCCTTACAGATATCGCAGTGGTATTGTAATTTAAGATAAGAGGGATTATAACCTCCAGCCTTCATAAGCTTTTCTTTTCTTTTTTTCAGGTCATTTATCCTAGCTACTGTAGCTGAAAAATCCAAGGAATTTATGGCCTGCTCAACTCTTTTTATATTTAATTTTCTAATTTCCTGGTCTATTTCTTTTATTTCTGGAAATTTTTCATAGACTTCTTTTTTTCTATTCTCTAGTTGTCTTTCATTTTCAACCCTTCTTAAGTGAAGTTCTTTTTCTATAGATATAGGCATTAGTCCTCCCTTAGAAGTCTTCTTCTCTTCTTCATTTTTTCTTCAATAAACTTCTTTCTCTCGTCTCTGGTCATCCTGTCATCATCTGCAAGCTTAGGCTTTTTAGGAAGCTTATTTTGATTAGAAAGTTCCTTAGATACTTCTTTTTGCTTAGCCTTCTTTTCTAACAGGTCATTGAGCTTTTGCTCATCTGTAGCCCCGTCAATAACCCAATTTCTAATAACTCCAGTTAATTTGGCTACATTCTTAGAATCCACTTCCGCAGCAGCTAGAGTAAAAGCATAGCTGTAGTATTCATAAGTCAAGCCGTAGTCCCTAATTTGTGTAGCTATACTTTGGATTTCCTTAGCTGTAAGCTTGATTACAATATCCCTACCTTCAGATATGAATTCTTCAATGTTATCGATTAGTTCCTTAAATGCCTTATTTTCATACTTAGGGCTTTCAAAGGCTTCCTCAATTACATTTAGACTATCGCTTGTAGCATTTGACTTATCCTCATCCAGGCCCAGCATCTGACTTATGTAACCTGACCTTAAGCTCTTAAAGATATACCTGTCATCTATAACTTCAACCAGACCCTGCTCTATCCAAAATTGCCAAGCATCTATTACTTGACCTTCTGTAAGGCCCATTTCAAAGGCAATATTTTCATTTGTAAGGCCTTGGCCATTTCTGTTGTAGGCTTGTGAAAGCGCATAAAGATAGACTTTTATCTGGTTGCCATTGGCAAGCGACAGATAAGTATGAATAAACATATTTTCAACCGGAGTAAATCCTAAATCAATTATAGTTTTGTCAAATTCAATCCTCATACCATTCTCCTAGCGTAAACATAGGGATTCATAAGTCTTTTTAGTCAAAGACATCTTTAAAATCCTATTGTATATCTCTCCATTTTTTATAATAAAGCTATCTCTTAGCTTGTCATACCTTGTTTCATCCAGGTCTATATATTGATTTTCAAACTTTTGCATGTAGTCGCCATAATAGGAAAAACCAAGCTTTTCATAAAGGCTAATTGCCCTTTGGTTCCACTCGTTAACTTCAAGGACCATCCTCTTCATGGCCAAGTTATTGAAGTAGTAGTCTAGAAAAAGTCTCATAATTTTATAGCCGTAGCCCTTTGAAACATATGATTTTTCAATCACTATGCCAAGTTTTGAGCAGGCGTTAAACCTGTTGATTTCCTTCATACCAAAATAGGCAAACATAAAGTCATTGTCATCTAGTACAGCAAAGTATTTTGACCTAAAGGGAAATTGCTTACTGGTAAACCAAAAGCAAAGTTCTCCATCTGTCATATCTGAATAGTTATAGCCATAAAAAAGAGGGTCATCAAAGTCTTCCCACTTTTTTAGCTGAAACCTATCATCGGCTTCTAAGGTCCTTATCCTAAAGCCTTCAGCTTTAATTTCCATTTTCTCCACCATATTCTATGTCTGTAAATAGGGTATATTCCTTTGCAAAATATAGGTTTACACTTCCTGTTGGACCATTTCTATGCTTTGCTATAATTACCTCCAAGTTGTTTTGTAGCTCGGATTCTTTATCGTAATAATCATCCCTATAAAGCATCATAACTACGTCGGCGTCCTGTTCGATAGCTCCAGATTCTCTCAAGTCAGAAAGCATAGGCTTTTTATCAGACCTTTCTTCTGTCTTTCTGGAAAGTTGAGATAGGGACAAAATAGGTATATTTAGCTCCTTAGCTAAGGCCTTAAGGCCCCTGGAAATCGTAGAAATTTCTTGTTGCCTATTTTCAACCCTTGAACTATCCGTTGTCATTAGTTGCAAGTAGTCAATCATGATAAGGTCTAGGCCCTCTTCTTGTTTCTTCCTCTTGGCCTTGGCCCTCAATTCCGTAAGTGAAATACTTGCCGTATCATCTATATATAAGTCAAGATTTTTAATATCTTCCATCTTAGTTAAAAGCTGGTTCCATTCCTCTTCTTCCAAGTTACCGGAAATGATGTCTGAAAGGTTGACCATGCTTATCATGGAAATAATTCTTTGAGTAATCTGTCTCTTACTCATTTCCAGGGAAAATACCCCTACCTTCTTACCATTTTTAGCTGCATTTACAGCTATATTTATACCTAGGGCAGTCTTACCAACAGATGGTCTGGCTGCAAGTAGTATAAAATCTGAATTTTGAAGTCCACTCAAGTACCTGTCCAAGTCCCTAAAGCCTGTACTTATACCGGTAAGGGCTGTAGGATTTTGGCTTATCTCTATCAGGTATTGGTAGGTGTCATTTACTATATTTGAAATGCTGGTAAGACCTGAGTCATCGTCAAATTCACTCATAGAAAATAACTTTTCTGAAGCATTTCCAATGAGTTCCTCTGATGAATACTTGCCTTCGTATACATCTGAAAGCAGGTCATTACCAAAGCCTAGAAGCTTTCTTAATACGGCCTTTTCCCTTACAATTTCCATGTAGGTTTCGATGTTGGCAGAATAATATGATGGGTCAGAAAGAGAAAGCAAATATTCAATGCCTCCCATAGCTTCAAATCCACCATTTTTTTCAAGTTCTTCACTTAAAGTCGCAAAGTCTACTGGAGTGTTTGAAAAGTTTAATCTCGAGATTGCTTCAAATATCTGCTTATTCTTTGGATCATAAAAATATTCCGCGCGCATCTTCTCAAGCAAGATATTGATTAGTGAATTTTTAGTGATTACCAAGCCTAATATGGCTTTTTCAACCTCTAGGGCTTGAGGGATTTCCGCTTTAATATTTTGATCCATGTATTCTATTCCTTTTCTACCTTAACATCTACTTCAGCTAGGATTTCTGGGAATACTCTGATTCCAACCTTGTGAACCCCATCTGTCTTAATGTTTTCTTTTAATTCAACTTTTTTCTTGTCTATTTCAAGACCTAGGTCTTTGTTGATTTGGTCAGCTATATCGCCTGCTGTTATGGAGCCAAAAAGCCTTCCATCAGCTCCGCCCTTAGCTTTAACTACGATGTTTGCAGCTTCAAGCTTTTCCTTTAATTGTAGGGCCAATTCCTTGTTTTCCTTAAATATTTCAGCCTTTCTCAATTGTTCTTCTTCCCAGGCTTTTTTATTAGCAGGTGTAGCTTCTATAGCTAATTTCTTAGGAGAAAGGAAATTTCTAAAGTATCCTACCTTACTGTTTACCATCTCTCCTTTTTTTCCTAATCCCTTAACATCTTCTAACAAAATTACTTTCATTCTTCTTCTCCTTTTCTATATGTCTCAATGGCTTCAAGAAGTTTTTCTTTAGCCTCATTTATATCGCACTCTAGTTGAACAGCTGAAGCAGTCAAGTGTCCTCCACCGCCCAAGGCTTCCATAATCAATTGAACTGAAACCTTGCCCAAGGACCTGGCAGATATATGAATCTTGTTCTTATCCTTAACAAGCACAAAAGACGCAGCTATGTCGTCTACGCAAAGAAGCTCATCAGCAGCTTGAGAGGCTATCAAGGCTGGTGAAATGCTTTCTTCTTCGTAGGTACTAATCAAGATTTCGTCAAAATACTTCTCAGCCCTACTAACTATATCAGCCTTAATCTTTATGGTTTCAAAATCGTCTTTAAATAATTCTTTTACAACAGTGGAATCGGCTCCATTTCTCTTTAAGACAGATGCCGCTTCAAAGGTCCTAACCCCAGTTTGGAATGAGAAATTCTTGGTATCCACCGTAATACCTGCAAGCAGGCCTTCACTGACTGTCCTATCAATATCTACATCGTCATTCATATACATAAGCATTTCAGTAACTAGCTCTGAAGATGATGATGCATATGGTTCAAGATAGATAAGAGATGCATTTTGTATATAGTCCTTGCCCCTTCTATGGTGGTCGATAATTACTACATTTATGGACTCATCTAAAAGCCTTGGCTCTTCTGTAGAATTTTTCCTATGGTTGTCGGTAACAATTATCAAGTCTGAAGGCTTAATCTTTTCATAGGCCTTGTCAGGAGAAATAATCATTTCTTCCAGACCTTCAACATTTTCAATGGCCCTATTGTATAGGTTTTTAATAGCCGGAGTTACTTCATTTAAGACCAAATATGCCTTTTTATTTCTCTTTGTAACTGCATATACCAGACCTAGGCCTGATCCAAAAGAGTCCATATCTGGGTTCTTATGGCCCATCACAAAGACTTCGGTTGACTTGTCAATCAACTGGCCAAGAGCATGGGCTATAACCCTTGCCTTAACCTTGGTTCTTTTTTCTGTAGCCTTGTTCTTGCCACCATAGTAGCTTAAGTCTTCCTTATTTTTGATTACTATTTGGTCTCCCCCCCTACCTAGGGCGATTTCTAAGGCTGCATTGGCAGACCTTTCAAGCTCTCTTGGGGAGTCTTCATTAACCCCTATACCCAAGGATAGGGTTGGTGGGATTGAGTTTCCGCTCTTTAGTTCCCTAACTTGGTCCACTAGGTTAAACTTGTTTTTTTCAAAATCTCTTAATTGGTATTGCTTAATAACTGCAAAATACTTGTCATTTTCATACTTCTTTACAAAGGCTCCAAAGTCATGAAAATAAAGGGAGACTATCCTATCTATCTGGGCAAAAAGCAAGGGTCTTTTTTCATTAGGTGTGGTTTGAGTTAGCTCATCATAGTTATCTAGTTGAAGATTAAGCATTATTAGCTTTTCATTGTCATAAAGTTCAATTAGATTTTGATGGTCTGTAACATCTATTAGATAAAGCAAAGTCACCCTACCATTTTTAGGGTCGTCTACGGTGTTGGTTTTCACTTGAAATTTTCTATCATTAATATCGACTATGGCTTCGGTAATTTTACCATGTTTGTTTATTTCTAGGCTTGGAAATATCTCTAAAATTTCCTTGCCTACTAAGCTGGTTTCTTTGCCACTTAGCTCCTTAAGGGTGTTGTTATACCATAGCATGGCTCCTTTGCCATCTAAAACACTTATTGGAAAAGGCATTTTAAAAACTGCATTTTTGGTAAGACCTTCAAAGGCCAGGTCTAGCTGGTCTATATAGTTTCTTAAGGATGTCTTTGAAGCCTCTTCCTTTTTATAGGTTGTATAGGTTGCAAAGGCTGTTAGGAATAGGGCTATCAAGGCCACATAGATGTCGAAAAAAGCCAGCATGATGGTTAATATCAAGCATATGCCCGGCAAGGACCAAACTTCAAATACCTTAGTTTTATTATTTTTTTGCATTTGCCATCATCCTTTCTCTCATATTAAATATGACATCAAAAATACCAATTATTACATAAAGCATAAAGCTTCTAAACACAAGTATTATTAAAATCGGAATAAATACCCTGACAAACTTTCTGCCTGACTTGGCGTAAATGTAGTCGCTTAGTAAAAATCCATCTAAGAAGTAAAAGAAGCTTACAATGGCTATCAGATTAGAAATTACCAAGCTAGAAAACTCTAGCCCAAGCATATAGATTACAACACATGCCACTGCAACTATAGAGCTTGCAAGTCTTAGCTCATAGCGAGGGTTATATTCGTTAAGCTTTTTGTTATAGCCTAGGTTTTCTCCAGACTTTTGAGCGATTTTTAGGCCGAGTAAGATATTTACCGCAACTTCAAAATAGCTGATTATAAAGAAGATGGCAGGAAGGATTTCAATCCCATTATCTACAGTATCTCTTGCCATTTGAAGCATTTTCTCTATCTCTGCAGGACTTACATCCAGGCTATCTGTCAAGGTCTTTGAAACTTCCTCGATAGAAGCATACATGGTCTGTCTCATAAGCTCTATAGGGTTTACCTTGGTTATATAGTATCCCACCACTATAAAAGCTATTAAAAGGGCCAGCTTTATAAAGGCTGCATAAAGGATTGTAGTCCTAAGGCTCTTCTTTTTTTTCAAGGCAAGGCCTGAAAAAATAGTAAGACTCACTACACATAAGCCTAGGTAGGCCAAGCTTAATGGGTCTAGAAAAAAGCTACCTATCCCAATGGTAACTAGCATGCTTAAAAGAGATAGCTTCCAGCCCTCATTTAAGAAAATTACCAAAAATGGGAAGACTAAAAAAATCGATGCTAATTCTCCAGAACCAGCTGCCAGATACATTAAAAATCCGCCCAAGGCTATGGAGCTTAATACATTTATAATCGTCTCTTTTTTAAAATTATTTTTCATATTCTCTCCAATCTATTCTTTCCTATTATATCAAAAATCAGTAAATATGAGAAACTTATCTTCTTATGTTATAATAGGCTCATATTATTTTGAGGAGGTTTATTATGATCTTAATGTTGGCAGTCGATAATAATTTTTCTATTGGTCTTGATGGGGACATGCTTTTTCACCTAAAAAAAGACCTGAAAAGATTTCAAACAATAACATCTGGGAATATCTTAGTCATGGGAAGAAAGACCCTAGAATCCCTTCCTGGCTCTAAACCTCTTCCTAACAGGACCCACCTGGTTTTAACCGGCAATAAGGCCTATAAAAACCACGATGCCATAGTTTTATCAGACATTGATAAATTGGATGAAAAATTAGAAGAAATCAACCCTGATGGCAAGGACAAAAAAGAAGTCTTTCTTGTAGGGGGCGGAAACCTTGTAAGCCAGCTTCTTGACAAGTGTGAGAAGGCCTATATAACCAAGGTTGATAAAAGCTATGAAAACTTCGATACCCAAATACCAAACCTAGACCAGCTAGATAATTGGGAGGTCGTTCAAGAATCTGAACAAGAGGTTGAATACCATAAAGATGAGGAATTTAGGTTTAGATATGTAACCTATAAGAATAAAAATTTTAGATAGTAAAAGTTTAGGCAGCAAGTTAGGAAATTTCCTAGATGCTGCCTTAATTTATCTTTTATGCTTTAGAACTACTCTTTAGAATGGAGCAAAGTTTTGGTCATTCCACCATTCTTGTTGGTAAATATTGTATTGGTTTGTGAATTGTTCTAGGTGAACACCTTCCCATTTAATCAAGATGTCAAAAAGCTCTTTAGCTTCTTCGCTAGTGGCATTTTCCCTGGCTTTTTCATAAAAAGCTATAGAGTCTTTTTCCATATTCATAGCGATTGAAAACACTGATACGGCTATACTTAGGATAGATGGGTCAGCTTTTTCCCAGTTGTATATTTTTGGAGAAGGTATTTCTTCTTCAAGGCTCTTAGGGTCAAAGCCCATGTCTTCTTTAACATTCATCAATTTTTCAGAAAGGTCTTTTAAGTATTGATAATGCTTTTCTTCTTCTTCAGCCAAGCTCAAAAATATATCCCTAGTTGAAGTGTTTCCAAACTTTTCAGCTGAAATCTTGTAAAATTGAGCACCTTCTACTTCATTAAGCATAGCTTGTCTTAGAGCTTTTACTTCTTCTGAATATTTGTTAGGCATTAGTCATCTCTCCCTTAATTTCTTTTCCTTTTTCCATTCCAAATTCAAGTGCCTTGTAGTTGATTTTTAGCATTTCTTCACCCTTTTTGCCATAAAGTTTTTCTACGGCTTTCTTTATAGCGTCTTCGGAAACGATATCGTGGATTTCGTTAAAGGCACCTACAATAATCATGTTCATAGTCTTTGGATTTCCAAATTCAAGAGCTAGTTCGTTAGCAGGCATCTTATAAACCTTTACATCATCTCTCTTAACTTCCCTATTTATTAATGAGGCATTAAGAAGGATGCTTCCCCCCTTCATAACGGAGTTTTCAAATTTATCCAATGAAGGACCGTTCAATACGATGATTGATGTAGCAGTTGAAATGTTTGGAGCTCCTATAGGTTCATCGGAAATGATTACTGAACAGTTAGCAGATCCACCACGCATTTCAGGGCCATAAGATGGCAACCATGAAACATGGTATCCATCGAACATGCCGGCATATGTCAACAATTGTCCTATGCCCATTACACCTTGTCCACCAAATCCTGAAACTATAATTCTATGCGTTGTCATCTTGGCTACCTCCATCTCTTAAGTTACCCAATGGATAGTAAGGTATCATGTTGTCATTTAACCACTTAAGGGCATCTACTGGAGCAAGTCCCCAGTTTGTAGGACAGGTTGAAAGAACTTCAACTATACCAAATCCCTTACCTTCTAATTGGATTTCAAAACATCTCTTAATAGCTTTTTTAGCCTTTCTAATATTGGCAGGAGTGTTTACAGCTACCCTTTCTACAAAGGCTGCCCCGTGGATAGTTGAAAGCATTTCACTTATCCTAATAGGTCTACCTGAATGTTCTTCAGTTCTTCCGTAAGGACTTGTAGATGTCTTTTGACCTATTAAGGTAGTAGGTGCCATTTGGCCACCTGTCATACCGTAGATAGCGTTGTTTACGAAAATAGTTGAGATTTTTTCACCCCTATGTGCTGCATGAACTATTTCTGCAGTACCGATACTTGCTAGGTCTCCGTCACCTTGATATGTAAATACGAATGAGTCAGGCATTGACCTTTTAATTCCTGTTGCAACTGCTGGTGCACGACCGTGAGCTGCTTCAAACATGTCTACGTTAAAATATTTATAGGCTAAAACTGAGCAACCTACTGGGGCTACCCCAATTGCCTTGTCTAATAATCCTAATTCTTCCAAGCATTCTGCCACAAGTTTATGGATGACACCATGAGTACAACCTGGACAATAATGTGTTTGAATATCGGTTAATCCCTTTGATCTTTCATATACTATTTTATCCATCTTATTCCCCCAAAACTTTCAAAGCAGCTTCTACGATTTCTTCAGTAGTTGGGATCATACCACCTTGACGTCCATAAAAATGAACAGGTATCCTTCCTTCTACAGCTATCTTAACATCATCAATCATTTGACCTTGGTTCATTTCTACATCCAAGATAGCCTTGCAATTTGGACCAATTTTCTTAAAGATGTCATTTGGGAATGGCCATAAGGTTATAGGTCTGATAATACCTACTTTATGTCCCTTTTCTTTTAAGATTTCTATAGCTGACTTACAAATTCTTGAAGTTGTACCAAAAGCTACCATTACAAGTTCTGCATCTTCTATACCAACTTCCTCTACTCTAACTTCTCTTTCTGTAATAGTCCTATATTTTTCTATCAAATGCTTATTGTGATTTTCTAGTTCATCTGGAGATAGGTATAGGGAGTTTATTACATTTGGTTTTCTCTTGCCACCTGTTCCAACAGCTGCCCAGTCTTTTTCAGGTAGGTCAAAAACTTCATGAGCTTTAAACTCTACTGGTTCCATCATTTGTCCTAAAAGACCATCTGCAACTATCATAGCTGGTGTCCTATATAAGTCTGCTAAGTTAAATCCCAAGTCAATCAAGTCAACTAGTTCTTGGATAGATGCTGGCGCCAAGCAAATAAGCCTGTAGTCCCCATTTCCACCACCTCTAGTTGATTGGAAGTAGTCTGTTTGTGATGGTTGTATTGATCCTAGTCCTGGGCCCCCACGCATCATATTTACTATTAGGCATGGAAGTTCAGCCCCTGCCATATATGAAATACCTTCTTGCATTAGGGCAATACCTGGAGATGAAGATGAAGTCGCAACCCTTACACCTGTTCCAGCTGCACCATACATCATGTTGATAGCCGCTACTTCTGATTCCGCTTGAAGGAATACTCCCCCACGCCTTGGTAACTCTCTAGATAAATATTCAGGTACTTCAGATTGTGGGGTAATTGGATAAGCAAAATATGATTTCATACCTGCTTGAATCATAGCTTCCCCAACAGCTTCGTTACCTTTCATTAAAATTTTCGCCATACTTTCGTCCCCCTTAATCAATCCTAAATACACTAATTACTGAATCAGGACACATTATTGCACAATTTCCACATCCTATACATTTTTCAGGATATTTTGCTTCGGCTGGCCTATATCCCTTAGCATTAAGTCTACTTGTACTTAAAGCCAAAGTTTGTGTCGGACAAACACTTACGCATAGATTACAGCCCTTGCAATAATCTTCATTAAATTCTACTCTGCCTTTTGCCATTTTTCCCTCCTATAACATCCAATCATCCCTAAAGTGCAATTTTATTGGAAATACATTTATACTAGGATCTAGCTTTTTTACTTCCTCAGCCAAAGTGTCTAATACAACTGTACACCAAATAGGAATACCGGTTTTTTGGCTAACCTCTCTAAGAAGTTTCTCGCCCTTTAAGATGTCATCTACACTTGTATGCTTTAGCATGTGTGTGGTGTTGACCAGCCAGCTAATCTTAGTCTGACTTTGGTTTTGGGTTTTCTCAATAAAATCAATGACCTGATCAACTGTTTCAGTTTCAGGTCTGTTAGCATTTACTACGAAAACTTGGTCATAACCAACCATATCTAAAACATGGTTATACCTGCCTAGGGCCCTAGCTCCAGAAGGATTGCCCCCGACATCGATAATTACTCTTTTTGACTTATCGATCATGGCACCTTCAATAGCCGGATCAAGCGCTGGTATATCCAAGGTAGCAACCTTAAAAGTGGTACTTATAACCTGGATGTCCTCTTGCTTCAAGCTTTCCTCTTGCTCTCTTAATCTAAAATATGTATTGATAATATCCAGGTCTATCAGGGCAATCTTCTTGTCGACTTTTCCTTTTAAATACTTGGCATAATTGATGGCAAACTCGGTTTTTCCGCTGCCAAAATGCCCCGTAATTATAGTGATTCTCTCGTTATCATTAAATTTCATAAAGCCACCTCTGATATATTTGGTGATATCGTTATCACCTTTCTATAATATATCATATTTCAAAATTATCAACAAGATTAATAGAAATTTTACATAATTTTTATCTAATTTTTATTCACTTTTGACTTGAATATTTTGGTGAATTTTGAATATTTATTAGCATTTCCTGTGAATCTTTCTATATATTACAGTAATTCTTATATTTATAATTTTTATCCTATCCATGAAAATTGCTAAATCAAAAACTATTGAATTATATTTCATTATTGCATATAATAGAAAGTGACCAAGTTAGGAAAACGAAATTATAGCGCAATTATATATGTTTCTTCTTTGACAAGGTCTCAATTATGCCTTCGGGCAATATTTTATAAAGGAGGATTTATGCTTTATTTTATCATCGGATTAGCAATACTAATCCTTGGCGGACTAGGCTACGCAAAAGTCTGTGAAAATACTTTTGGACCAGACGACCGTGTCACTCCTGCCAACTCAATGTCAGATGGTGTTGACTACGTTCCAATGAAGTTGTGGAAAAACGCACTTGTTGAACTACTTAACATCGCAGGAACTGGCCCTATCTTAGGACCTATTCAAGGTATTCTTTTTGGACCTATAGCATTTTTAACTATTCCTATAGGTAACGTACTTGCAGGTTCAATGCACGACTATTTCTCAGGAATGATTTCTTTAAGAAATAAGGGTGCACAAATGCCACTATTAATCAGAAAGTACTTAGGAGGAAAGACTAAAGCTTTCTACAACGTAGTTGTAACAGTATTGATGTTACTTGTAGGTGCAGTATTTACTACTATCCCAGGAGAACTTTTCGTATCTCAAATACTAGGCCAAGATGCAGTAATCTCAAATCCAGTTTTATGGATTGTTTATGGTGTTATTTTCTTATACTACTTTATAGCTACACTATTCCCAATAGACGCTATAATCGGTAAGATTTACCCAATCTTTGGTGGTTTCTTAGTCCTATCTTCTGTAGGTATTTTTATAGGAATACTTTTTAGAGGTAACGCATTAACTAACATAGATTGGTCTAACTTAAGAGGACAAAACCAAATGCTTGCACAGGGACTTCCTTTCATACCAGTATTCTTCGTAACTGTAGCCTGCGGTATCCTTTCAGGTTTCCACGCAACTCAAGCAACAATGATTTCTCGTACAGTAGAAAATGAAAAAGAAGGTAAGGTTACTTTCTTCTACATGATGCTTATCGAAGGTTTCATAGCTATGGTTTGGGCAGCTGGCGCAATGATTATTTACAACGGACTTGCTAAGGGCGCTGATATCCCAGGAGCTACTCCAATGGTTGGTATCATTGCTAAGGAATTCTTAGGTAGCATTGGTGGTATCATAGCAATAATCGGTGTAATAGTACTTCCTATAACATCTGGTGACACAGCTCTTAGATCTCTAAGATTAATGCTTGGTGAACAATTAAAGATTAACCAAAACGACAAGGGTAAGAGAATCACTTTAACATTAGTTATCTTTATACTAACTGCTGCAATACTTGTATTCTCAAAACTTAGCCCAGACGGATTTAACATATTATGGAGATACTTCGCATTTACTAACCAATTTATAGCAATATTCGCATTATCAATGATAGCTGTTTACCTATTTATCAGAGATAAAAATGGTTGGATAGCATTATTACCAGGTATGTTCTATTGCTTCATAGTAATGAGCTTTATACTTCATGCACAAATCGGTTTCAACCTAGATACTTTACTAGGCAACGGTGAATCTTACACCTATTCTTACATACTAGCTGTTATCATAACTATAGTTTATGCTACATTAACTGTAAATTACGCTAAAAAACATGGTATGGCTATTGAAGAAATAGATGCCCTTGATTTCTTAAAAGAAAATTAATAGAAAACTATAAAAGTAGTATTGCAAAGTGACTCGTTCAATTTGCAATACTACTCTTTTTTTGTAAAAAACTGACTTCCCCATCATATGTCTTTTTAGCTAGACGCTTTACTGTTGATAGGTCATTTTTACTAATATATTTTCTAATTTTTTTACCATCTAAGTCCTTTAGTAGTTGATAGTATTGAACGATGCCTTTATTTTATTAATTATAGTATTTCAGATATCAGCAAAATAATCTTGTCAAAATTGTTTAAAAATCTTAATGATTTAAACTTAAAAGGAAGGATTTGAAAATTATCAAATCCTTCCGCAATAAAATCTTAATTCGCAGGTTTTGCACCTATCTATGTTTTCTGTTTTTGAAAATGTTTGGTCGCCTTCTATCTTCTTTATTAACTCATCGACATGGGCCATCTTGTCAGCTAGCTTATCCTGGTCTATATCTAGACTGACTAGGTCCTTGGCATTTTCCGGGGAAGTAAAATACAGGCTTACCTGGTCAATGCTTTGGTCCTTTGACCTTTCGTAGAGATTTGCGTAGAGGTAGAGTTGGCCAATATACCTATCTAAAAGGTCTTCTTTTCCGACCTCTTGTGGATTTCTTCCAGTCTTAAAGTCTATGATTTTTACAAGACCATCTTTTTCATAAATCATATCGATATTGCCTATTAAAATATAGTCTTCAAGTGCAAGAGAAATCCCTAGCTCTGAATCCAATATATTACCAAAGTCTCCTAAGCTTGACTTATACTTAAGGACTTCTTCATAGGCCCTATCCAGCATATCTTTATCGATAAAGCGGGCCCCAGATAAATACTTGCCCTTGGCTAGGTTTCTTAGGCTTTCATAAATCTCCATATCTGAGGGAGTCTTTTCTCTTATAAGTGCCTTGTTAATGTATTCAATGGTCTCATGAACCAGGCTACCATAGACCATGCCATAATTGATGGACCTTGAAAACTTTAGTTTCCTAAAAAACTTATAGGCCCTCGGACAATACTCATATTGGGCAAGGTCTCCTGTATAAGAGTAAATATTTTTAAGGCTAGACTCCTTAGGTAAGTTTATCTCAAGCTTGGAAATCTCCTCTTGGCCTATGTCATCAAGCTTTGAAAAGAAGGGCTTAAGCTCAATTCCTATCTGCTTATAGGCTTCTTTGCCCTCGATACCTGCAAGTACCAAGAGGCTTTGGGCCCTGGAAAATCCAGTATAGTACTTCCTATAGAAATCAAAAATTTCTATGTAGTCGTAGGGTTCAAAATCCTCCCTGCCATAGGATGCCAAGAAGTCATTGATTTTTTTATCAAAAGGCCTTATATAGGTCTTAAAAGGCTTGTCCCAAAGGCTTGCCATGATGACCACTGGATATTCCATCCCCTTAGATGCGTGTATGGTAAGCAGGGAAAGCTGGTTTTTATCAGGTATGATAGTATCTTCTTCAAACTCTGAAACATTTTCATTTTTAATAAAGCCTATGAAACCATCAAAAAACAAGCGGGTAAACCAGTCTATATTAGCCTCGGTTAGGTAATATAGGCCTTCAAATTTGCAAAAATTATCTATCAATTCCAGCATCCTGGAGATATTTTTCTGCGATTTTTCCATCCTATCATCTTGGAAAATGCTCTTAAAGGGCTCATACCTAAAGAACCTATACATGATATCTAATATCGTGATATTTACCTTCTTTGAAGTCAGGTACTTTCCCATCTGTCCCATATAGTTTTTAAGCATTGGATCCTTGTTTTCATATTTAAAAATCTCATTGTAGGCACTTACAAGAAATTGGAAGCTTTCATAGGACAGGTTAATTTTATTCTTATCCATCAAGGGCTTAAAAATCCCATAAAGGCCACCTAAGACCAGCTTGGCCTCCTTCTTGTTGATTAATTTTGAAGTTCTCGGAGTATAAACGCCAATATTTTTTCCTCTAAGGGCTGTTTGAAGCTTTAAAATCCTGGGATCATTTACAGAAGAAACAAGGATGGCAACCTGGTTATAGTCCTTTATCTTGCCATTTTCCTTAAGACTTATGATAAAGTCTACGACAGACTCCCTATATTCTTCTTCTGACCTGGCTCCTATCCTAAATACAGCTTTTGCTTCATCTTGATTAAAGGCCCTGAGGTGTTTTTTATACCTATATTTTTCAATGTCATAAAAGGAATCCAGGCAGTAAATAAAGCCATTGTAAAAGTCTACTATGTCCTTTTTGGACCTGTAATTTATATCAAGCTCAATAAATTGAACCTTCTTCTTTAGCTTATCTTGAAAATTTAAGATATTTCTTACAGTAGCCCCCCTAAACCTATAAAGCCCCTGGTCGTCATCACCTACCACGCAGATATTTTCTTCTTCATTTAAGATAGAAAAAATAATCTTTTCTTGGATGGTATTTGTGTCCTGGTATTCATCAACCATGATAAATGAAATCTTATTTCTTAAGTCATCTCTGACCTGGGCATTTTCTCTCAAGAGCTTATAGGTGTAAAAAAGGACAGCTGAAAAATCCATCTTGTTATGGTTAAGAAGGATTTTTTCGTAAAGACTTACTATGTCAAAGATAGTTTGTATCTCTGCATTTTCAGACTTTCTATCAAGGATACCTTCTTCAAATACCGCTTTTGTAAGCCTGTCTATCTCATTTACATCCCTGGTGGTAATGAGATTAAAATAGCCTGGAATCTTTTTAAAGTGGTCTAGATTCCTATAGATTAAATACTTTTTTTCAACGTCATCTATGAGTTCAAAAGATTTTTTAAAATCTAAAAAATCGATATTCTCCTCTAAAAGCCTCCTACAAATACCGTGGAAGTTTCCTAGGAGCATATCGTTTACGTCCTTGTTCAAGCCCTTGTCCTTAAATTTTATAGAAAGCCTGTCCAAAAGCTCATTTGCCGCCTTATTGGTAAAGGTCGAAATCATGATGGCTGATGGGTCGATTTTAAGATCTCCCACCATGTGGCAGACTCTCTCAACCAAGGTATAGGTCTTACCAGTTCCGGGACCTGCTATGATTAAAACAGGTCCCGAAATGGTCTTTATTGCATTTTTTTGATTGACATTTATCTCTTTCATCTCAATTAAAGGCAAGCTTTGTAGGAGTCTACAAATTCCATAACTAGGTCAATGAAATATTCAGATGACTTTTCTCCAACTTCTATAACTTCTTCTTCAGAAAGAAGGTTTTTAGAAAGGCCAGCCGCCATATTAGTTATTAGGGAAATACCACAAACATTTAAGCCCATGTGTCTTGCTGCTACTGCTTCAACCGCTGTTGACATACCTACAGCATCTGCCCCAAGTATACCTGCCATCCTTACTTCAGTAGGAGTTTCGTATTGAGGGCCTGTAAATTGGCAATATACCCCTTCTCTCATGGAATATCCCTTTCTTGTACCTATCTTGTAAACTAGGTCACCAAGGTCCCTATTGTAGACTTGAGTCATATCAGGAAATCTTACTCCAAGTTCTGATATATTTGGACCTACTAAGGGTGAAGGTACAAATGAAGTTATATGGTCCCTAATTACCATCAAGTCACCAACTTCAAAGTCGGAATTTGCCCCACCACAAGCATTGGTTACAAGTAGGGTCTTTGCCCCCATCATGCCCATAAGTCTTGTTGGCATAACCACATCTGTCATAGGGTAGCCTTCATAGTAGTGAACCCTACCTTGCATAATTATAGTTTTTACCCCATGGATTTCAGTAAGAATAAATCTTCCCTTGTGGCCTGGAGCAGTTGAAACTGGGAAGCCTTCAATGTCAGAATAAGGTATTTCTTGAATAGCACAAACCCTGTCTGCTAACTTGCCTAGACCTGATCCTAGCACTATGGCCAATTCAGGTTCAAAATCTGTAATTTCTCTAATTCTTTTATAAGCTTTTTCTAATTTTTCGTAAGTCATATGTACCCCCTATTAATTATTAATATTATATCAGATAAAAAAATATCCGCCAAAGGACTTTTCCTTGGCAGATATTAGAAATCAATATTTTTTATTAAAGACCTAAGCCTCAGGTACAATGCTCTTATTTATCAGCTTGTTTAACCATTTCCCTGATTCTTGCTTCCATGTCTTTTCTTTCTTCTTCCATTTCTTTTAACATTACTTCATATTCAGCCATTTCCCTGTCGTTTGCAAAAACGAAGTGTCCTTCTCTTATAGGTCTTAGTTTTGGCTTTTCACCAGAGAGATCACGCTTAGACTCATCGTAGATAACAACTTTTTTAGCTTTTTCTATACGAGGGTCTGGCATAGGAACTGATTGTAGTAATGAACGAGTATATGGGTGAAGTGGGTAAGCAAATAGCTCTTCTGTTGGGGCTATTTCAACTATACGACCCTTGTGGATTACTGCTATCCTATCTGAGAAATACCTTACAACTGAAAGGTCATGGGCTATAAATAAATAGGTTAAGCCTTTTTCTTCCTTAAACTTATTCATAAGGTTTAGGACTTGGGCCCTGATTGAAACGTCAAGGGCTGAGATAGGTTCGTCAGCAACTATAAAGTCTGGTTCCATAATCATGGCTCTTGCTATACCGACACGTTGTCTTTGGCCACCTGAGAACTCATGTGGGTATCTTGACTTGTGTTCAGGAAGAAGACCTACAGACTTAAGGGCTTCGTCAACCTTTCTGTCCCTTTCTTCCTTGCTATCATAAAGCTTAAAGTTGTCTAAACCTTCAGCTATACAGTAGTCGATAGTAGCTCTTTCATTAAGAGATGCTGCAGGGTCTTGGAAAATCATTTGCATTTCCCTTACAAGTTGGTGCTTCTTTTCCTTAGTCAACTTAAGATTGATTTTTTCGCCTTTATAGATAATGTCCCCATCTGATGTTTGGTTAAGGCCAATTATTGCACGTCCTATAGTTGTCTTACCTGATCCAGATTCTCCAACTAGGGCAAATGTTTCTCCCTTAAATATTTGGAAGTTTACATCCTTTACCGCCCTAAATCTCTTTCCTTGATTGTAGAAGGTTATCTCAAGGTGCTTAACATCTAATAGGACTTCTTTATTTTGTTCTGTCACTATAAACACCTCCCTTTGATGTTAGAGCAATCATCTTTTCGTGTAGGTCCCTGATTACTTCTGGTTTTTCTACCTTTGGTGCTCTTTCATCTAGTAACCATGTCTTAGCATAGTGAGTTTCTGACACCTTAAACATAGGTGGTTCTTCCTCAAAGTCAATTTCCATAGCGTATTGACTTCTTGGTGCGAATGCATCCCCCTTGATTTCATTAAATAATGAAGGTGGAGTTCCCACTATTGCGAATAATTCATCTTCTTTTTCTCCAAGCTGTGGAAGAGATGACAATAAGCCCCATGTATATGGGTGTCTTGGGTCATAGAATATTTCTTCTACATTTCCATATTCAACGATTTGGCCTGCATACATTACCGCTACAGTATCGGCAACGTTAGCTACTACCCCAAGGTCGTGTGTAATATAGATAGTTGTAAATCCATATTCTTGGGATAATTCTTTAATCAAATCGATAATTTGTGCTTGGATAGTAACGTCAAGCGCTGTAGTAGGTTCGTCACAAACAAGGATCTTAGGCCTACATGCAAGTGCTATGGCTATTACTATTCTTTGTCTCATACCACCAGAGTACATAAATGGGTATTCATCATATCTCTTTTCAGCATCCTTGATTCCTACCCTGGTCATAAGGTCTATAGCCATTTTCTTAGCTTCAGACTTAGACTTGCCTTGGTGTTTAACTATAACTTCAGATATTTGATATCCTATTGTTCTAACTGGGTTAAGGGAAGTCATAGGGTCTTGGAAGATTGTAGCAATCTTCTTACCTCTTATTTTTTCCCATTCCTTATCTTTCTTTATCTTAACTAAATCTTGTCCTTCAAAAAAGATTTCCCCATTTGAAATCCTACCATTTACTTCCAACATACCAGTGAAGGTCTTAGTAAATACAGATTTACCTGAACCAGATTCACCTACGATAGCTACTACCTTACCTTCTTCGAAATCCATTGATATGTTTCTGATGGCAGCTAATTCCCTGTCACGAACCTTAAATTTTACTTCAAGGTCTTTAACAGAAAGGACTATATTCTTTTGATCGCTCATCCTTACCTCCTATATCATATGGTTCTTAGGGTCACTCGCATCAGCTAGAGTTTGTCCAACTATATAAAGTGACACTGATATTATAGCAGTTATCAATACTGGTATTAGGAATAGGTATGGTTTAGATTGCATGAATAGGGAGTGTTCTTGAACAACACGGCCTAGAGATGCTGTATTTTGTCCTAAACCGATTCCTAGGAAGCCTAAGAATACTTCGTAAGAGATAATAGATGGTATATCTCTTGAAAGTAGGGTTACCAATACGGAAACTAAGTATGGAAGTATATTGTGTAGGATTATCTTTGAAGTAGATGATCCTAGTGTCTTAGATGCCAAGTTGTATTCCCTATCACGGATTATCATAACTTGTACACGGACGAAGTATGCTGTACCTACCCAAGATGTAACGGATAGGGCAAATATCAATTGCCATACCCCTGAACCCAATACATAGGCCATAACCATAACTATTAGGGTAAATGGAATGTTGGCAATAACGTTATATACTTCAATCATTACCTTATCTACTCTTTTTGAGAATCCCCACCACATACCAACTATAACACCGATAACGTTAGTAATTATAGTAGATACAAAGGCTATAAATAGAGAAATTCTCGCACCTGACCAAACCATGTCAAAAACATCACGGCCGACATCATCGGTACCAAAAAGGTGTTCTCTTGATGGTGGTAAGAAGTTCAGCGCCTTGTTATTTACACCCGGCATATCTAGGTGATTATAGTTTGAAAAGATTGGTTGTATTATTGACATTAATAACAAAACTGTAACCAAAATTAGCATAAAGATTGCTACTTTTGATTGAAAAAACTTCTTAAATACAGAACCCCAGTAGGAATATTTTGGAGCTGCAATATGTTCTGATTCAGTTTCGTCAAACTTGACAAATTTAAATTTATTATCTGACATACTATTCTCCTTTCTTTGTATCCAAACTTATTCTAGGGTCTACGATGGTCATAAGTATATCACCTAGCAAGACTGACAAAATAGACAGAGTTGTCAATATAAATGTTATTGTGATAATCATGTTGTTATTCGCAACGTTAATAGCATCTGGAAGCATCTTACCCATACCTGGGATAGAAAAGACTGTTTCAGTTATTAGGGCACCTGAAATAGCCAAGATTATAGATGCAGGAATACCATTTACGATTGGAATAATAGCATTCTTTAATATGTGATTATTAAATATGTCTCTTTGTGATAATCCCTTTGCCTTAGCAAACTTAACATAGTCTGCATTTGATTGGTCTATCATGTAACGTCTTAACCACATCATAAGACCTGGTGTTGATAAAAGACCAAGGATTACTATAGGCATTACGTAAGATTTAATATTGTTAAAGCCTAATTGTGGGAATTTATCTGGGAATCCCAATTTAAATCCAAAATACTTCATCAAGAAGATGAAGGCAAGAGATGGTATAGCAATTAGTAAGTTTATATATATAATACCTATCTTGTCATTAAGCTTACCCTTGTTCTTAGCCATTGAAATACCAGCTGGAATAGCTATAGCATAAGCAAGTATCAAGGAAAGAACACCAAATATATATGATGTTTGAATCATTGATGGGCTAGAATATTTTTGGTCGCAAGCTGCGTAGTTGTCCACGAATCTCTTTTGATCAAGAGGGTCTGGAGTAGCCTTATACCTACAAGTTTCTTGCTTGATTGGGCTGTTCATTTTTTCTCCAGTTGGAAATACTTGTTCCCTTTGAACTAAACTTCCTTGTTCAGCACTTATTACATCCATGGTCTTAATACCAGCAAATGTAGGATAAGACTTACCAAAGTTTAGTGATATCATATTTTGATGGATGAAAGGAAATTTTCCATTAAAATATAATTGGTACTTATATTCACAGCCTGAACACATTAAGCCCCAGTTTCCATCATGGTCACCGGCAAAATAGTATTTTCTTTCTAAATCTGGCTTGTTTGGATCGTCAACCTTATTAGGTGTGTCGATATCTATAATATTCTTAAAGTATCTTAAGATTAGTTCGACTCTACTATAATCTCTAAAGGCAATTACTTGGCCTTCTAGTTGATCTTTATAAGTAAGTTCTTCTATTGTATAACCATCTTTTTTCATAGCCTCTTGAGCTTTTTTACTCTCTTCACTTCCTTTTACAAGGCAGGCTTCTGGGTCATCGGACTTAGCTTCGCATAATTGAGTATTATCATAAAATGAAAGATATCCTAAGTCACTCAGTGTTTTTAATTTATAGACCCTTCTAACATTACCAGATAGTTTTGATACGGCAGAGTCCTTATCAAAGACCTTATCTCTCGGTATCATTGTAAAAACCATTACAACTACTACGGCTAATACAACAAATATTGAGACTATAGATTTTAGCAGTCTTTTTAGTACATACTTTTTCATTCTGACTCCTTTAACGTAATGATGGGTTGTGCCCCCAAATAGGACACAACCCCTCATGTCTCATTATATTTTCAGTATTTCTTACTTAGCAGCGTTACTACGGTCTTGTTCCCATTTTTCGTAAGCTGCTTGTCTGTCGCTACCCTTAACGATTTCGTCTTGTAGCATTAAACCTTTATACTTAAGGTCTGTTGCACCGTAGTCTGCCCAAACTTTAGAGAATGGAACATACTTAGATACAACTTGTCCTCTTAATTGTTGAGATGTTGGTATAAAGAATGCTCTGTCTATTAGATATGCATCAGCCTTTGCGTAAGCTTCATAACGAGCATCCATGTCGTCATAAATCTTTCCAGCCTCTTCAATCATATTAGTGTATTCGTTTAGACCAATAGTATCCTTGATTTCTTTATCTTCTAAATCAGCCTTCAAACCCAAATTATCTAGGTAAGTACCAGTCTTAGATGAGAATGTATCAGCAAATGATTTAGGGTCAGCATAGTCAGGGCCCCAACCAGCAAATGTATTAAGGTCATAGTCAGCGTCTGCTGGATCTTCAAGTAAGAAAGCTATGTTCATAACTACGTCATTATCTAGAAGAACTGGTTCAATTATGATTTGACCATCAGTATTTTCTTTAACTGAATCAGCAAAAGATGTAGCTTGTTTAACCAATCTTTCAGCATTATTAATTACTGGAACGTCTAAGTGAATTGGGAATTCAATTCCGTCCTTCTTAGCAGCTTCAATATACTTAAGGGCTTCATCTTTATTTAACCATGGATATTGACCATCGTCTAGGTTAACTTCTGAACCGTTTAACTTAGCAAATTCTTTTTCAACTAATTCGAAATAAGTACCATTCTTAGATGTACCAGCGTTAGGGAAGTTGTTAATGTTACGGATTTGTGCCTTAGCAACTTCTTCTGGAGTACTTACTGAAAGGTATTTTTCTACGTCGAATGCAGCTCTTAAAGCTTTTCTAAAGTTTTCATTTAGAACTGCTTTTCTAGTGTTATCTCTTAAAGTTTCGTCTTGAGCATAGTTTGTATGTTCAAATTTTTGACGGTTATAGTTAAAGTTGATACCAAATGTTGTTGAGTTTGGTAGTGTGTTATATACATTGTCTTTATATTTTTCTAGATATTGGTCATAGTCTGCCCAACCTGGGTTTAATGAAGCTTGTGGGTAAGTTCCTTGTTCGAAACCTCTGATTCCTGAATATGGATCAGAACCATCATCGTAGATAAATGTTACCTTTGATAGGTGGATATTGTCCTTATCCCAGTAGTTAGGGTTCTTTGTAATTACGATTTGTGATCCCTTATCAGCTTGAGATAATATAAATGCACCATTATATAAGATAGAGTCAGCTTGCTTAGAACCGAATTCACATGTTTCTTTATCAGGAGCGCCTAATTTACATCCAGCACCCTTTCCTTCTAGGAATTCTTTGTTAACTGGATAAAGAACTGTGTAAGTTGTCATAGAGTCAAAGTATGGAGTTGGAGCTTCCATTGTGTATTCAACAGTTTTTTCGTCTACTGCCTTAATACCAACCTTAGCCCATTCTTCATCAGACTTGTCGCTATTCATATAATCACCAAGTCCCTTAACTATGCCAACTAATAATTCAGCTGTTGATGAACCAAAGTCTGCAGTGTGACGTAAGCCTGTTACGAAGTCTTCAGCCTTTACTGTTCCCCATTCTTCGCCAGTGTTTGTAACCCATTTAACTCCTTCTCTTAGAGTAAATGTCCAGACAGTTTTGTCTTCGTTACCTTCCCATTTTTCAGCTATAGATGGAGCAAGTGAACCAAGTTGGTCATTTTCTAGTAAACCATCTATAAAGTTTGCATTAAATGTGTGGTCTGGGTTTTTGTCAGTTACCACGTAGTCTAATGATTCAAACTCTGAAGAGTTAGGAACTGTTAGCTCTCTTTCTTCAACCTTTTCCGTAGGTTGTTCTTCTGGCTTAGTTTCGCCTTGTTTTTCACCATCATTGTCTTTTTCTGGTGTTGTACTTGGTGCTCCACAAGCAGAAAGTACAAGCACTAAAGCTAAAAGCAATGCTGCCAATCTTTTCATATTGTTTCCTCCTTATTTGTTAGAACCTGTCTAACGATAATTTAGTAAGATTATAGCTTAATTTAAATTTTAAATCAAGTAAAATACAATAATTATTAATTTGATTGTATCTTTTTTGCAATAATTCCATTCAAAATTAGGAATCTTTGTATAATTAATGAATAAATACAGAATCCTTATGAATACCGTCTAATCATTTCTGCCAACATTGGGGTTCATTCAGCTAAATATGATATAAGAGGCATTTTTGTATAGATGCTTTTTTTATTCATTCGTTAACAATGAAACCCTTTTACTATAATCTCTTTTTCTTGGTATTTACTACCACTACTTAATTAGATTTTCTTCCAAACCTTTTTTTACCGCTTCCTTGTCATACCTGCCATTTGTTTTTGCATAATTATGATCAAGTTTAACTTCGCTTGCCTTACCTTGCTTAAACACTAGTAAACTTGGTACATATTCAAGCTTGTAGTGTTCAAAAAAAGCATCCATATCTTTATTTGTTTCTTCAACATCAAGATAGTAGGTATCCTGACCAAGATCCTTCATAATTTCATTTAGGTCAGGAACAAGCTTTACACAGAAAGGGCAAGTCTTTCTTCCCAGGTAGACAACAAAATCTTCTTTTTTGTCGATTTTAGCATTGAGTTCTTCAATGTCCACCTTTTTGAAATCTTTGACATTTTCTTCATAGTCTTTTGTCGTGTAGCCTTTGCTTCCATCTGCTGACTTGTTAGAGCAAGCCCCCAAGATGAACACTAAAGACAAGACTAGAAGGACTAGGACTTTTCTCCTCATCTCTCCCTCTTTCTTACTTACTTTAAAATTTCTAATACATATATTCAATTGTATTGAACCTATTATAGCACAATTTTTCTAACAGTAAAATTAAATAACAATTTTTTTGGCAACTTCTTCTATTAGGACATCTTCATTGGCCATTTCTCTTCTAGTAGAAAACTCAACCTTGCCTTCTTTGATGCCCTTACCAACAGTAATCCTATAAGGAATACCAATAAGGTCCCTGTCGTTAAACTTAACGCCTGGTCTTTCCTTCCTATCATCAAGCATGGTTTCTATTCCCATAGCCCACAAGTCCTTATAAAGTTTTTCTGCCGCATCCATTTGTTCTTGGTCATTTGTATTAATTACAGTAATAATCGCATGGTATGGAGCAACTGAAGTAGGCCAGATTATTCCCTTTTCATCGTAATTTTGTTCAATTACAGCAGTAACAGTCCTTGTGATACCAATACCATAAGAGCCCATGATAAAGTATTGTTCCTTACCATTTTCATCTAAGAAAGTAGCATTCATAGCCTTTGAATATTTTGTACCTAATTGGAAAATGTTCCCTACTTCTATTCCTCTTGCAAAAGATAATTCTTCTCCTTGAGGTCCCCTATCTCCCTTTTCAACCATCAATAGGTCTTCTACTACTTCACCTTCAAAGTCTCTGCCATAATTTACATTTATTAAATGGTAGTCAGTCTTGTTGGCTCCGCATACTAGGTTTGGAGTCTTGGTAAGTCTAGAATCAACTATCAATCTCACTTGTTTTAGGTCAAGGCCTACAGGACCTGAAAATCCTGGCTTAGCTCCTGTTATTTCTTCAATACTTTCGTCATCAAGCATTTCAATCTCATGCTCTGCAACTTGTAAAACTGGTAGTAACTTTGCCATATTTAGCTCCCTATGACCAGGAACTAGGACAAAAACTGGTTTATCTTGAACTCTCAAGGCTACGATTTTTGCAAGCTTGTCAGGATTTACCTTTAAGAAGTCAGAAACTTCTTCTATTGTCTTTTGGTCTGGAGTGTGGACTTCAGAAAGTTCTTTTACTTCTTCATCTTGGTACTTGCTTAAGTCCAAGATTACTGGAGCCTTCTCATCTGTTGCAGCAAAGTCAGAATCCTTGCTATACACTATTACACCTTCACCTGTTTCAGCCATAGCTATAAATTCATGGGATTCATTTCCACCCATAACCCCGCTATCCCCTTGAACAATACGGTAGTCTAGGCCGATTTCGTCAAATACCTCTACATAGGCATCCCACATATTCTTGTAGGCAATCTTCATGGATTCAACATCCTTGTCAAAGGTATAGGCATCCTTCATGGTAAATTCCCTAGCCCTATTTATTCCAAAACGAGGTCTTTTTTCATCCCTATACTTTGTTTGAATTTGGTATATATTCAAAGGAAGTTGTTTGTAGCTTTTCAACTCATCCCTTACAAGCATTGTAAAATACTCTTCGGCTGTAGGTCCTAGGCAGAAATTCCTATCATTTCTATCCTTTAATTTAAACATTTCAGGACCGAAGTTTTGCCACCTTCCAGATTCTTCCCAAATCTCTTGAGGTTGGATGGCTGACATTAGGACTTCTTGAGCCCCATATTTATCCATTTTATTTCTTACTATGTTTTCAATCTTATGGATTACCCTTAGACCAAGTGGCAGGTAAGAATAAATTCCTGATGCAGTTTTTCTAATCATGCCACCCCTTAATAAAAATTTATGACTTGCAATTTCTGCCTCAGAAGGATTATCCCTCAATGTAGGCATATAGTAGTTTTTCATCTTCATATTAATTAATTCCTTTCATAGATAAGCCAACCTTGGCTCTTTTTTTATCAATGCTAATTATTTTTACCTTTACTATATCTGACACCTTCGCAACTTGGCTAGGATGCTTAATATATTTATCTGATATTTCTGAAATGTGTACTAGGCCATCATTTTTTATACCAATATCTACAAACAAGCCAAAGTCTACAACATTCCTAACCGTTCCCTTTAAGACCATGCCCTCTTCTAAATCATCGATAGACAAGACATCCGCCCTCAATATAGGCTTAGGCATATCCTCTCTCGGGTCTCTTCCCGGTCTTTTTAACTCTTCAATGATATCTATAAGGGTGGGTTTTCCGACCTCTAATTCTTCAGCCAACTTATCGACATCTAGCTTTTCTAAATCAAGGTCCAAAAGCTTTTCTGCAATCTTGTAACTTTCCGGATGGACAGCTGTGTTATCAAGCCTATTGTCCCCGTTAGCTATCCTTAAAAAGCCTGCTGATTGTTCAAAGGCCTTAGGTCCCAAACCCTTTACCTTTTTCAATTGTTTCCTATTTGTAAAGGCCCCATTTTCTTCCCTGTAGTCGATGATATTCTTGGCAACAGACTTGTTGATACCAGATACATAGGAAAGAAGAGATGGACTTGCCGTATTTAGGTTTACTCCAACCGTATTTACGCAGTCCTCAACTACCTTATCCAGACTTTCTGACAGGTTCTTTTGGTTTACATCGTGTTGGTATTGGCCAACCCCTATATGCTTAGGCTCAATCTTAACAAGCTCTGCCATAGGATCTTGAATTCTTCTAGCAATTGACACAGCTCCACGAACAGTTACATCATGGTTAGGAAACTCCTCGATGCCCACCTTTGAAGCTGAATATATTGAAGCTCCGGACTCATTTACTATTGAATAATAAACCTTTCTTCCATCTTTTTCTAACTTGTCAGAATTGTCAGAAAGCATCTTGGAAACGACCATTTCAGTTTCCCTAGAAGCTGTCCCATTGCCAATAGCGATTAGGCCAACTCCGTACTTATCGATAAGCTTAAGCATTTCCCTTGTAGCCCCCTCTACATCTTCCTTAGGCTTTGCAGGGAAAATTACGCTATGGTATAAGAGCTCGCCAGTTTCTGAAACTACTACCAGCTTACAGCCAGTCCTATAGCCCGGGTCAAGGCCCATAACTACAGTCTCCTTAATAGGTGCCTGCATGATATAGGGCTTAAGATTAGTGGAAAATACTTCTATAGCCTGTTTTTCCGCCCTCTCTGTAAGCTCATTTCTTATTTCAGTCTCTATTGACGGAAATAAGAGCCTCTTATAGCCGTCCTCTGTCGCCTCTAAAATATATGGAAAATTCTTCTTTCTCCTATTAGGCTCAAGGTTCATAGCTATTTCGTAGATATTATCATCGTGGAAAAGCTCAAGTTTAACCTTGATAAAGCCTTCTTTTTCCCCCCTGTTAAGGGCTAAAATCCTATGAGATGGTATAGTCTTTAGGCTTTCTTCATAGTCAAAGTATGTCTCATAAATTAAGGCTTCATCTAGTTTTTCATCATCAAACTTGGCCTTGCTGGTTACTATCTTTCCAACCCTGGCCGCGTCTCTTCTTAGGATATTTCTAAATTTTAAGTTTTCACTAATCATTTCAGCGATAATATCCTTGGCCCCGTCTATAGCATCTTTAACGCTTTCTACTTGGTCTGATAAATACTTTTCGGCTTCCTTAGGTATATCATCCTCTTCTTTGTCAAATTCTAAAATGTATTTAGCCAAGCCTTCAAGGCCCTTTTCCTTAGCAATAGTTGCCCTGGTCCTTTTTTTCGGCTTAAAAGGTAGGTAGATATCCTCAACTTCCTTTAAGGTTTCAGCCTTGGCAATTTGAAGCATGATTTGGTCTGTCATTTTGTCCTGACCTTCTATAGATGATATGACCTCTTCCTTTCTCTTGTCTAGGTTTCTAAAGTAATTAAGCCTTTCTTCTAAAACTCTTAGCTGTTCGTCTGTAAGATTGCCAGTAACTTCCTTCCTATATCTTGCGATAAAGGGAATGGTATTTCCGCTATCTATTAATTCAACTGTCTTTTCTACCTGACTAGGTTTAACATCCAGTATTTTTGCTATTCTATCTTCTATTCTCATTTATTTTCTTGTCCCTTCATATTCAAGTAAGCATTCACAAAATCATCCAAGTCTCCATCCATTACCCTATCTACATTTCCAACTTCATAATTGGTCCTGTGGTCCTTGACTAGGGTGTAGGGTTGGAAAACATAAGACCTGATTTGGTTTCCCCAAGTTATTTGAGAATATGATCCTTGAATATCTTCTATTTTTTCCCTATGTTCTTCTTCTTTTATTTGTATAAGCTTGGCCATAAGCATTTTCATTGCAGTGGCCCTATTTTGTATCTGAGACCTTTCAGTCTGACAGCTGACAGTAACCCCTGTAGGCAAGTGGGTAATCCTAATTGCTGAGTCTGTCGTATTTACGTGTTGACCACCAGCTCCTGATGACCTATAGGTATCTACCCTCAAGTCCTTATCATCTATTTCTACTGTTATATCATCATCAAGTTGAGGATAGACATCCACGCTAGCAAAGCTGGTATGCCTTCTTTTATTGGCATCAAAAGGGGAAATCCTAACTAGTCTATGGACACCTTTTTCACTTTTGATATAGCCATAGGCATTAGTCCCTTTAACCATCATGGTCACAGACTTGATTCCACCGCCTTCTTCAGGATTATAGTCTGTAATCGTATATTTAAATTTCTTACTATCAAACCATTTTTGATACATCTTAAAAAGCATTTGTGCCCAGTCGGTAGCTTCACGGCCACCTGATCCAGCATGGATTGAAACTATGGCATCATTTTTATCATAGGGGCCTGATAATAGAGTTTGTATCTTAAGTTGTCCCAATTCTTTTTTTGTATTTTGAAGATCTTTTTCTATATCTTCTTTGGCTTCTAAAAATTCTTCTTCAGAAAATATTTCCACCATCTCAGAAAGATTGTCAGTTTCTTCTTTTAGCTCATCATATAGGCCAACTAAATCTTTTAAAGAATTTAGATTTTGCACAATTTTCGTTGCCTTATCGCTATCATCCCAAAAACCTTGCTCAAGTGTCTTTTTTTCTAAATCTATAATCTCTTCTCTTTTACCAGCTAAGTCAAAGAGAACCTCTTAAATCGTCTAAGGTTTTATTCATTTCTTCTAATTCATTCTTAATTTCAAATATCTCCATGTCGTCTCCTAACAAAATATTTCTTAGCTTTAATACTAGCATTTTTACGATATTCATACAAGAAAAAAGAGAGCCAGGTTTACTGGCTCTTTAATACAATATTTTATTAAGAAATATTATTGGTTCTTACCATGACAGTGCTTATATTTTAAGCCTGATCCACAAGGACAGGGTTCATTTCTTCCAATTTTTCTAGTTTTTCTTCTAATTGGTTCCCTAGGTCCTTCTTCTGGAGCTTCAACAACTTTTGCTACCTTTGATCTTTCAACTGAAGATTCCTTATATACGTGATAAATTGCCCTGATGGTATCTTCTCTTATAGACCTATTCATTTCATTGAACATTTCAAATCCTTCGTTACCGTAGGCTCTTACAGGGTCTTCATTACCAAAGGCTCTTACTCCAATACCTTGCTTTAATTGGTCCATAGCGTCTATGTGGTCCATCCACTTTGTATCTACGACCTTAAGCATGATAACTCTTTCGAGTTCTCTCATTTCATCTTGACCTATTTCTTCTTCTTTTTTCTTATATAGGTCTTCTGAAACCTTCTTGATATCTTCTTTAAGGGCTTTTTTATCTTCAGTAAGGTCTATGCCTTCCCAGGCAGCTTTTGGTAGGTATACACTCTCTAGGTAAGAAATTAAGCCATCTATTTCCCAATGGTCTTTTGAAACGCCATCAGCACAGAAGGAGTCTACACTTTCATCAATAAGAGTATCTAACATTGACAGAATATTTACCCTCATGTCATCCCCGTTAAGTACAGCATTTCTTTCCTTATAGATTACTTCTCTTTGCTTGTTCATAACATTGTCATATTCAAGGACTCTCTTACGCATTGCAAAGTTGTTAGATTCTACCTTCTTTTGGGCCCTTTCTATTGAAGATGTCAATAGTTTTGCTTCTATGGCTTCATCACCTGCAGATTCTGCAAACTTTTGAAGGCTTGGTCCACCAAATAGTCTCATCAAGTCATCATCAAGACCTACATAGAACCTTGACCTACCTGGGTCTCCTTGTCTACCAGACCTACCTCTTAACTGATTGTCTATACGTCTTGATTCGTGTCTTTCGGTACCAATTATATATAGGCCGCCTGCAGCGATTACCTTTTTGGCATTTTCATCGGTTTCTTCTTTAAATTTATTCTTAAGATTTCTAAACATTTCCCTTGCTTCAAGGATTTGTTCATCCTTAGTTTCCGCAAAGGAATCTGCAGCCTCAATAAGCTCTTCTTCTATGCCCTTTTTTCTCATTTCTTGCTTGGCCATGAAGTCAGGGTTACCACCTAAAACGATATCGGTACCTCTACCTGCCATGTTGGTTGCGATTGTGATTTTACCTAGCTTACCAGCTTGAGCAACTATTTCAGCTTCTCTTTCATGTTGTTTAGCATTTAGGACTTCATGTGGAATCCTCTCCCTTTTTAATAGGTCTGAAAGAATTTCAGATTTTTCAATTGAAATTGTACCAACTAGGATTGGTTGACCTGTTTTGTGAACTTCCTTGATATCTTCAACTACAGCCCTGAATTTAGAAGCTTCGTTGCCATAAACCCTATCATTTTCATCCACCCTGATAACCGGTCTATTAGTTGGAATTTCAATAACGTCCATATTGTAGATTTCAGCAAACTCGTCTTTTTCTGTCATAGCTGTACCGGTCATACCTGAAAGCTTGCCATACATCCTGAAGTAATTTTGGAAGGTAATTGTAGCTAGGGTCTTTGATTCTGACTTAACTTCAACATTTTCCTTGGCTTCTAGGGCTTGGTGTAGGCCATCTGAATACCTTCTACCTTGCATGATACGACCAGTAAATTCATCTACTATCAAGATTTCATTGTCTTTTACAACATAGTCTATGTCCCTATGCATTGTATTTCTAGCCTTAAGGGCTTGGTTGATGTGGTGCATTAGTTCCATATTAGATGGGTCTGAAAGATTTTCTACATTAAAATATCTTTCAGCTTTTCCTGTACCTACTTCTGTAAGGTTGGCAGTTTTTCTCTTTTCATCAACTACAAAGTCTACCGTTTCTTCAACTTCTTCATCTAGAATCATATCAAGCTTGTTCTTTTCAGTTTCACTTGGATCTAGGATTCTTCCTGTTAGGGTCTTTACAAAGTTATCGGCAATCCTATACATATCTGTGGATTCATCACCTTGACCAGATATGATAAGCGGAGTTCTCGCTTCATCTATCAAGATGGAGTCAACTTCGTCGACTATGGCATAGGCAAGGCCTCTTTGAACCGTATCTTCCTTGTAGATTTCCATGTTATCTCTAAGGTAGTCAAAGCCGAATTGGTTATTTGTACCATAGGTAATATCAGCATTGTAGTTTTCTTGTCTTTCCTTTTGAGTAAGCCCATAGATAATGCATCCTACTGACAAGCCAAGGAAGTTATAGACTTTACCCATCCACTCCATATCTCTTTTTGCCAAGTAGTCGTTGACAGTAACTACGTGGACCCCCTTGCCATTAAGGGCATTTAAATATACTGGCAAGGTAGCAACCAGGGTCTTACCTTCCCCTGTTCTCATCTCAGCTATACGGCCTTGGTGAAGGATTACCCCACCTATGATTTGGACCTTATAGTGCTTCATGCCAAGTACCCTAAAAGAAGCTTCTCTCATTGTAGCAAAAGCTTCCGGTAGTATATCATCTAATGTTTCTCCATTTTTTAATCTCTTTTTGAATTCTTCAGTCTTTGCCCTTAGTTCATCATCTGTTAACTTGCTATATTCAGGTTCTAAAGCCAAAACCTTATCAACTTGAGGCATAATCTTGTCGATTTCTTTTTCGCTAAACGATTTAAATATCTTGCTTAAAAATCCCATAACAACTCCTTATATTTTTCTACTCTATATGTTATCACTTTTATTGTATTATTTCACTTTTAATCTTAGCCTAAGCCTGTGGTTAAATTATGTATTTAATCAATGCTCTAGTAATTATAATATAAAGGATATAAAAATAGGAAATAATTTTTATATCCTCCCTTTATCCTTATCAGCCCTCGGCCTTGACATTTCATCTTATTTAAACTTGAAGGGGCTGTTGCAAAATATCTCAAAAAAAA
>CAYFNZ010000005.1:0-24420 GCA_964344625.1 uncultured Peptoniphilaceae bacterium
ACCTTCTTAAAGGTTATTTGATAGGGTTCTTTTTATATATTGGGTGATAAGGGATGAGAACCTATTTATATCTTTGATATAGGCAAAGTTATTTCCGTAGATTTTTTGCATGCTCTTTAGGTCTTCATCTTTTCCAGTAAAGATTGCAAGAGGATAAATACCCTCATCTTCTAATTTTCTAAATTCTATGGCCGTATCCATCTCAGCAAACTTATCCTTGTAGGCCTTCTCATCGTCCTTATAATTATTATCAATCCTGATTCTTACGTCATAAGGCTTACCATCAGTTAAATAGATAAGGATTTTGTTTTTATACTTATTTGTCCTAAGAATTTTTCTCACCAGCCTAAATGCTAGTCCGTCTCTATTTGATCCGGCAGGAGAATATTTTAGGATGTCTAGGTTCTTATCCTGAGAATCTGAATAATCCCTAAAAATTGTAAGACCAAGGACATTTTCCAAGTTTGAAAATGTCATGACCCTTGTAGGAATTTTTAGGTCAGTCAAGGCTTGGGTAATCGTGTAGGTCCATGATGCAATTCTAGACTTTCTATCTAATTGAGAGCTAGACCCATCTAGCAAGATATCGACACTTAACTCAGATGATTCAAATTTAGTCTTTTTATAAAAAATTACAGGGTCATTTAAATAAGTATGCCTATAAATTTTTGCTGGACTTAAAAGACCGGATTTAGATTTATTTTTTTGAATCTCACTATTAATTAAGAGTGAATTCTTTAAGTCTTTTTTCATCATATTTTGACTTCTAGAAAAAAGATTTCTATGCCTATCTAAGTAATACTTGTTATCATCTTCACTTTCTTGCAATTGACTTTTTCTGAAATTAGCTTCTAGGTTATCGGGATAAGTCCCCTTTGATATCAACAGCCTATTTGACTTATGGTTTTGATTACATATCTCTTTTTCTAATAGAGATATCTCACTTTCAGAAAGTATATTCTTTCCAAAAAGATTTTGAGCCATATAGAGCATTTTATCCTTAGAGTCAATGCTTTCAGACTTTACGATGAGGTCCTTTTCTTCTTTTTCAAGGCCTTCTAAGTTTAAATCATTGGTAAATTCTGCTGATCCTATTAGACCGTAATAGTCGTCTAAGACATTTTTTTCAGCTTTTTTCTTTTCTTTGATATTGTCCTTATCAAATGTTTTTCTTGTCTTTTTGTCATTCTTATCCTTAATTGAGTTTGAAAAGAAAAAGTTTGAATCTAAAAGATTTTCGAAAGAATCGATTAAGTCATAAACATTTTTAAGCTTTGAAAAACTTTTAATTTTTTGATCAAGGTCTTTTACCATTTGACTTGTCATAGGGACTTCATTGAAAAATCTTTTAGCCCTAGTGTATTTCACTTCATCTAGAAGGTCATATCTTCTATGACCTTCATAATATTTTAGGAGGTCCTTGTAATGTAAATTTCTAATAATCTCAAAAGAGGGCCTAATAGTTAATAATTCTTCTTTAGAGAATTCTTCAAGGCAAAGGTAAAACAAGTTCAAAAACATCAAGTCCTTATCTATGTCTTTTAAATAAATCAGATAGTCAAAGACTAATTTTGAATCTTTTGATAGGGTCCTAGACAGGTTAAATATGTCAAAAAGATCCCTGTTTAAAATGATGTCCTCTTCAGGAATATTTATAGAATAGTCTTCAGATAAGGTCCAGATTATATTTTTCAAATAAATATCGGGCTTATTTGTCAAAGACATCACTCCTTTTATAGTCTTTTGGGAAGTTAATTCTCATAAGGTCTTTTATTATTTCTTTTTCAAAATTATCAAAGGTCTTGTTAGATATAGCCATTTCTAGGGCTTTTTTTAAGTCTAGACCAAGGTCTACTGATCCAAGCGCAGATAATAGGCCTCTAAGGTCTAAGGCCCTTGAAGAAATCTCTGAATTTTCAACCTTTAACTCAATATCGTTAAAGAAATTTACAAATGATTCTAAGAAAGATTCATTTATGTTTGGATAAGAGTTTTTAATTAGTAACTTTAACTGGTCTTTTGAAATATGGGGAAGCTCTATTACTAGAAACCTCGATACTAGGGCCTCGTTAAGTTCCTTGGTTCCAAGGTAGCCGTAGTTCATGGTAGCAATAAACCTTGTTGCAGGGTGTATATTTATTAGGTCATAACCAGGTATGTCAATAATCCTCCTGTCATCAAGGCTTGAGTGAAGGACTGATAGGGCTTCATTTTTTGCCATATTTATCTCATCAAGGACAGCAAAGCCCCCGCTTATGCAAGAACTCGTGATGGGACCATTTCTAAATATGACCTCGTTATTCTTGAAAGAATCCACGCCTAAAAGCTGGCTTTCATCAGTGTTAATATTTAAGGAGATATTCCAAGATGGCCTATTAAAAAGCATGGCTAGGTTTGATGCCAAAAGGTTTTTCCCGGTAGATTTTGGACCTACTAATAAGAGGTTGCTCCCTTGAAGGATAGCTGTTATGGCTTGTTCCCATATATCTTTGCCTAGATATATTGTTTTCTCACTTGGAATCCTATACTTGTATTTATCGTCGGTTTCAAAAGTTTTATTAAAGTCTTCAACTTTTTCTAGTAGAGTCTTAGATACTCCTTGTTCTATTAATTTTTCAATCATCAATAATCATTCTCCATTATTTATCTTGTGTGTAAATCACGAAAATTTAAGATTTTAACCATACAATCTTATCATAAATATAATAAATTTCCACCATATAATTATTAGCCAATTTTAACAAATAAAATCTTTTATATTAAGGGCAAATATGCTAATTCATGCTCGTTCAAATTGTATATACATATGTAATATGCTATTATTATTACATACAGAAGAGAAAGGAAGAACTATGAAAGAGAAAGTATATATCACAGGACATAAGAATCCAGATACGGATTCAATATGTGCAGCAATTTCATATGCGGAGTTAAAAAATAAGATTGGAGAAATCCAGGCTATTCCTATAAGAATAGGAGAATTGAACCAAGAAACCAGATTTGTTTTAGACAGATGGGGGTTTGAAGCTCCACAATTTATATCTACTCTAAAGCAAACTGTTAAAGATCTAGAATTAGATGAAGCTTTTACTGTTCAGGGGAATATTTCTATAAATAAGGCGGCAAGATTCTTACAAGAGCAAGCCTTACAAACCCTACCTGTTGTAGACGATGACGAGGTTTTAGAAGGTATTGTTACCCTATCAAACTTAACCAAGTCATATATGGAAGTTTGGGATGATAAGATTATTTGGAGGGCAAATACAAGCATCGACAATATCATCGATGTTATTGCTGCCAATATAGTTTATATACCACCTAAATTAAAACCATATGATGGAAGAATCGTAGTTTATGTTTCCGAAGTCGATGAAAAAGGCCACGTAGCAGAAGGAGATATAGTCGTATCAGGAAATAGAAAGGAAGTTCAAATAGAAGCTATTAATAGAGGAGCTTCAATAATTATACTTTCTTCAAGTGCCCAAATGTCACCTGAAATTCTTGAAAAGGCAAAAGCAAATAATGTGACTGTATTATCTACAAAATACAATTCTTATATGGTTGCAAGACTGCTACCTCAATCAATTCCTATTTCATATGTTATGACAAAAGATAATTTGATTTCATTTTATCCGGATGATTTCGTGGAATATGTTGAAAAAGAGGTTAGGGGTACAAGAATCAGAAACTTCCCAGTTATAGACCATAATGGAAGAGTAATTAGCAATCTATCTAGAAGTCATTTAATGATTGAAGAAAAGAAGAAGTTAATACTTGTAGACCACAATGAAAGAAACCAATCTATTGATGATATTGATTCAGTTGAAATAGTTGAGATTATAGACCACCACAGGGTTGCAAATATCATGACAAACAATCCTATTTATTTTAGAAACCTACCAGTAGGTTCATCTAATACTATTATTGCAATGATGTATTTTGAACAAGGAATTACACCAAGTAAGAATATAGCGGGCCTTATGGCATCAGCTATCATTTCTGATACCTTGTTATTTAGGTCTCCTACAACTACAGAAACCGACAAGCAAATCCTTATGAGATTGGCTAGAATTGCTGACATTGATGTCGAAGAGTATTCAATGGAAATGTTTTCTGCCGGAACTTCTCTAAAAGGCAAGAAGGTTGAAGATATCTTGAATACCGATTGTAAGGTATTTAATATCAACAACAATAAAGTAAAGGTAGCACAAACATTTACTACAAACCTTGGAGATTTAGGTGAAATTGAAGGTCAAATTAAGAAGAAGATGGAAGAAACTCAAAAGTTCAACCAAGACGATGTATTCTGTCTATTAATGACCGATATTTTTGCTGAAAAGTCAAAGGTTCTTGTAGCTGGAAAATATGGGGAAGAAATTGCAAAAGAATTTGGTAGCAAATATGATGAAAATGGTTTTATCGTAGATGGCTTATTATCAAGAAAGAAACAATTCATACCGACAATTTCTGCTGCAATTTCAAAGGTAACTAGTTAAAAGTAAAGGAAAATAGAATGAAATATTACTACAGTGATCAAAATGATAAAGATGTTTACTTATTTCACGAGGGTAAAAATTATAAATCTTATGAGTTCTTAGGAGCTCATAAGATTTGTAATAATGGCGAAGAATATATGAGATTCGCTGTTTGGGCCCCAAATGCAAAGGCTGTATTCTTGATTGGAGATTTTAACTCTTGGAACAAGGAAGATTTACCAATGAAGAGGATTAATGGCTCAGGGATATGGGGAATCTACGTGAGTGATGTAAAAGAATATGATGCTTATAAGTTTAGGATAATCTCATGGGATGATAGAGAAGTAATAAAGGCTGACCCTTATGCATTCCATGCTGAAACAAGACCGAATACAGCTTCAAAAATTTATGATATTGATGGCTTTGAATGGTCTGATAAGAGATGGATGAACAAGAGAAAGAAAGTTGACCATTTCCATACGCCTATGTCAATTTATGAAATGCATTTAGGCTCATGGATGAGACATCCTGATGGCTCTTATTATTCATACATAGAATTAGCAGAAAGACTTCCAGAATATGTAAAAGAAATGGGTTATACCCACGTTGAATTTTTGCCTATTACGGAGTTTCCATATGATGGTTCATGGGGATATCAAGTAACAGGATATTTTGCGGCAACTTCAAGATTTGGAACGCCTAAAGACTTAATGCATTTGATAGATGCCCTACATAAAAAAAATATTGGGGTCTTGATGGACTGGGTGCCAGTTCATTTTACAAAAGATGACCATGGCTTAAGGGAGTTTGATGGTTCCTGCTTGTATGAAAAGAACAATCCTTATGCTGCCTCAGCAGAAGGTTGGGGAACCTTGTTATTTGATTTTTATAAGCCTGAAGTTAGGAATTTCTTGATTTCATCAGCCTTATTTTGGCTTGATAAGTTCCATTTTGATGGCATAAGAGTCGATGCTGTAGCGGCAATGCTATACCTAAATTTTGGTGGAAAGAACCTATGCAACGAATATGGTGGCACTGAAAACCATGAAGCAGTTGAGTTTATCAAGGAACTAAACTCAGTTGTACACCTATTCTTTAGCGATGTTATGATGATTGCAGAAGAATCATCAGACTGGGAAGGAATCACAGCTCCAGTTTCTGAAGGCGGACTTGGCTTTGACTATAAGTGGAATATGGGTTGGATGAATGACACCTTAAGATATATCGCAACAGACCCAATTAATAGGAAATATCACCACGATTTAATGACCTTCTCTATGATGTATGCCTTTAATGAAAACTATATTCTTCCTTTTAGTCACGATGAAGTAGTTCACTTAAAGAAGTCTATGATTAATAAGATACCTGGGGACTATCATATGAAGTTTGCAGGCTTAAAAGGCCTTTATGGATATATGTTTGCACATCCAGGAAAGAAGCTACTATTCATGGGCTCTGATATAGGTAACTTCGATGAGTGGAATGAAAATGTAGAGCTGCCATGGAGCGTGCTTGCCTATGAAAAACATCAGGGACTAAAGAGATTTGTAAGCGATTTAAATAAGCTTTACACAAAGAATAGTGAATTTTATGAGCTTGATACATCTTATGATGGATTTAATTGGGTAGATGTTGAAAATTCAGAAGAATCAATCTTTATTTTTGAAAGAATAAATAAAAAAGATGAAAGGATTATTTGTATCTTTAACTTCACCCCTGTGTATAGACCAGGATATAAAGTTGGCGTCTTGGAAAAGGGCATATATAAAGTACTTTTAAATTCTGAACATAGGTGGTATGGCGGTCTTGTAAATAGGAATACCCCATATTACACAAAGGAAGAATACGCCCACAATAGAAAGTACTCTATACATGTTGATATTCCAGGATATTCAGCTATTTTTATAAAATTAAGTACAAGAAAAAAATAGGGAGGTAAGTCTTGAACAAAAATAACATGGTTGCTATGCTCTTGGCAGGCGGTCAAGGAAGTAGACTTAGGGCTCTTACCAAAAACACCGCTAAACCAGCAGTTCCTTTTGGAGGCAAATATAAGATAATTGACTTTGGCATTAGCAATGCAGCAAATTCAGGTATAGACAATATTGGTATCTTAACCCAATATAAGCCATTTTACCTAAATGAACACATAGCTATGGGAGCTGCTTGGGACTTGGATAAATATTCTGGTGGCCTAAAGCTTTTATCTCCTTACTATTCTGAGGAAGGTGGTAGGTGGTATAAGGGAACAGCAAATGCCATATATGAAAACATCGATTATTTGGACCAATTAAATCCAAATTATGTTTTAATACTTTCAGGTGACCACATCTATAAGATGAACTATGAAAAAATGCTTCAAGCCCATAAAGACAATGAAGCTAAGGTTTCCATAGCTGTTATGGAAGTACCTTGGGATGAAGCTTCTAGATTTGGTATCATGAACACCGATGATAGTGACAAAATCATAGAATTTGAAGAAAAACCTGCAAATCCAAAGAGTAATTTAGCATCAATGGGTATTTATATTTTCGATTGGCCAGTTCTTAGAAAGGCTCTTATTGAAGACTACGATGACCCTAATTCAGAATATGACTTCGGTAAAAATATTATTCCAAAGCTATTAAATGAAGGATGCCCAATTTATGCTTATAGATTCTCTGGATATTGGAAGGACGTTGGAACTGTAAGATCATATTGGGAAGCCAACCTTGACCTTATAGACGAGCATAATCCACTTGATATCTATGATAAGAATTGGAGAATAAATACAACTACTAAGAATTTGCCTCCACACTTTATAGCTCCAAGTGGCCAAGTTTCAAATGTTTTGATAAATGAAGCTTGTTTTATAGCTGGTAAGGTAAAAAATTCAGTTCTTTTTGACCAAGTTACAGTTGAAGAAGGGGCGTGTGTAGAAAATTCTGTTTTGCTACCTGGAACAATTGTTAAAAAGGGAGCTCAAATCTATAATTGCGTTTCTTGCGAAGGAATTGTTATTGAAAAAGATACCAAAATAGGTTCTTCAGCTAGTGACGATGTTTATTTAATATCACCAAGTGGAGTATTAAAGGAGTAGCTAGATTATGAATAATTGTATTGGAATTATTAAATCAGGAAAATATATACAAGCCGATTACAGTAGTTTGACTAAAACTAGGCCAGATTACATGCTTCCTTTTGGTGGCCGTTATAGGACAGTAGACTTTACACTTTCAAAATTTTCAGAACATGGCTTATCTAAGGTTTTAGTATTTGCAGGTAAGAACATTAGATCAACCCTAGACCATATAGGAAATGGTAAAAACTGGGGCTTGGATAAAAGACATGATGGACTTATGATTAACCCTCTTTCTTATGCAAACCATGAGGATTCAACATCAGAGATACAAACATACTTCGAATCTCTAAGATTTTTTGAGGATGCTAATCAAGAAAACATTTATATTTCAGATCCTATGGTAATCTCAAGAATTGATATTACTAAGGCATACAATGAATTTTTGGACAATGACTACGATGTTATGTTCTTATATAGAAAGCAAAAGGATAGCAATTATGAGTATTTAAATGCTAGAAAATTAGTATTTAATGCTGACAATAAACCGATAAATATAGGGATAAATCTTGGAACAGAACATATTTTCAACATGTATGTAGAAAATATGTTTATTAAAAAAGACTTGTTTATGAAGTTGGTTAAGGAATCTATAGAAAAAGGGGATGCTGATAACCTACTAAAGGCGATTTTTAATAATAAGGATAAGTTAAACATTGGATCCTTAGAATTGTTTAGACACGTTGAGTACATCAGAGATTTAAACTCATATTTTAAGGCTAACCTAAACCTATTAAATCCAGGAATTTATGCAGACTTATTGCTTACTGGAGAAGGAATAAGAACTAAGTCTAAAGATGAACCATCAACCCTATATGTTGAAGGAAATAAGGTAAGCAATTCTTTAGTGGCAAATGGTTGTATTATCAAGGGAGAAGTTGAAAATTCCATCCTATTTAGAGGGGTGAAAATAGGAAAGAATGCTATAATTAAGAATTCCCTAATCTTCCAAAAGGCTGTTATTGAAGATAATGCAGTTATTATAAACTCTATTATCGACAAGAACTGCACAGTTAAAGAAGGGGTATTTGTTCAAGGAACTTCCAACAATCCATATGTGGTTGAAAAGAATATGATAGTTGAAAAATAAAGACTAAGGGGTAATGATGAATATTTTATTTGTAACAGGAGAGGCTGTACCATTTATAAAAACAGGTGGACTTGCAGATGTAGCTGGGGCCTTACCTAAGGAAATAAAAAACAAGGGCAATGATATTAGGGTGGTACTTCCACTTTACTCTATGATAAAGCAAGAGTACAGAAAGGACATGAAAAAAATCGATGACTTTTATGTAGACATCGGTTGGTTACATAGGTACTGCGGAGTTTTTGAGTATAACTTAGATGGCGTAATCTTTTATTTTATTGACAATGAACAATATTTTAATAGGGATGGTATTTATGGCTTTTATGATGATGCTGAAAGGTTTATCTTCTTTTCAAAAGCAGTTGTCCTAATGACAAAAAGACTAGGTTTTAAACCTGATGTAATTCATTCAAATGACTGGCATTCTGGTTTAGTTTCTGCCTATGTAAATGATTTTAGGACAGGGGATGACTTCTTTAAGGACACAAAGACCCTATATACAATCCATAACATTAAGTATCAAGGTATATTTGACGGATCAACATTTGCCTTAACTGGCCTACCAGATAGGTTCATGTCTTCTAACGACTTGGAATTTAATGGGGCTATGAGCTTCATGAAGGGTGGAATAGTTCACTCAACTAAGTTCAATACCGTTTCAAAAACTTATGCAGAAGAAATTAAGTATCCATTTTTTGGAGAAGGTCTAGACCAAATTGTAAACCATTATAGCTATAAGCTTTCAGGTATTGTAAATGGAATTGATTATGACCTTTGGAACCCAAAGACTGATAAGTTTTTAGAAAAAAATTATGATGCAAGGTCCTTAAAAAGTAAGTCAGTAAATAAGTTAAAAATTCAAAAGATGTATGGCCTTCCTGAAAGGGAAGATGTCTGCATGATAGGTATGATTACAAGACTTACATCTATGAAGGGACTTGAGATACTTAGATATGTCCTAGAAGAATTATTACAAGAAGACATTCAATTTGTCCTTTTAGGAACTGGTGAATATGACTATGAAGAAATGTTTAAGTATTTTGAATACAAGTATCCAAATAAGATGGCTGCTAGGATTTACTTTAGCAATGAAGAATCCCACCTAATCTATGCGGCAAGTGATTTATTCATGATGCCATCAATAGCTGAACCTTGTGGTATTTCACAGATGATAGCTATGAAGTATGCCAGCCTACCAATTGTTAGGGAAACTGGTGGTCTAAAGGATACGGTTGAACCTTATAATCAATATACAGGGGAAGGAACAGGCTTTAGTTTTAAAAACATTAATGCCCATGAGCTATTATTTAAGACTAAGGATGCAATAAATCTTTTCTATAATGATAAAAAGGCCTTCAACCAACTTCAAAGAAATGCTATGAAGAAAAAGACTGATTGGTCACATTCAGCAGATGAATATATAGAATTATATAGGAGTTTATAATTATAATGACTGACAAAAAACAGTTTTTACAAAAAAAAATAGAAGAAAATCTATATGAGTTTTTTGCCAAAGACATAAAAAGTGCTAGAGATTCAGAATTATATATAGCAATTGCTAAGTCTTTGAGATATATAATTGGTAAGAATTGGTTTAGGTCACTTCAAGATATAAAAAAAGAAAAAACATTATATATGCTTTCATTCGAGTACTCTTTGGGTACTCGATTGACAAGTAATGCCAGAAAACTAGGAGTCATTAAGGAACTAGAGGAAATTCTAAAAGATGCCGGAAGGGATTTTCCTAAGATTTGTGATCAGGAGATGGAGTCAGCTTTAGGCTTTGGTGATTTAGGTTTTATGTCATCAGCGATGTTGGATTCTTTAACAAACCTAAATCAGAATGTTTTTGCCTATGGCCTAAGATATAGAAAGGGCATGCTTAAACAAGAGATAGTCAATGGCGCTCAGATAGAAAAACCTGACGATTGGAAAGACTATAAAAATCCTTGGGAACATGAGAAGGGCTTTTGCCATAATCTTGAAATAAATGGACAAGCAATTAAGGCAATACCATATGATTATCCAATTGTTGGTAACAAGAATAATAAAATAAATAGCCTTAGACTATGGAAGTCAGAGTCAGAGGATGACATTGACTTTAACTTGTTCTCACAAGGAAAAATCTTAGAGGCCTATACTAATATAAATAAGGCAAATTCAATTGTTGAATTCATTTATCCTCAAGAAGATACTTATGAGGGCAGAAAATTAAGGCTTTCTCAAGAGTATTTTTTTGCAGCGGCAAGTATCAAAGATGTCCTAAAAAAATATCATAAATACTACGGTGATAACATTAAGGATTTTCCTAATAAAGTCTTGATTCAAATCAATGATATACACCCGGTTTTATCTATGCTTGTCTTTATTGAAAGGCTTGTAAATAGGTATTCTTTGAGTTTTGAAGAGGCGGTTGATCTTTGTAAAAAATCATTTGTCTTTATTAATTTTTCATTGATTCACGAATCATTTGAAAAATGGGACCTATCATTGATTAAAGAAGTATGTCCAGATTTGCTAGACATCATTAATAAGGTAGATAAGCTTTTGGATAAGGAATTAAAAAGTAGCAACCAATCTTATGTATCCTATGAGCTGCTTTCAATAATTAGATATGACTATATTGAAATGATTAACATAGCATTTTTCTTAAGTAAGAATGTTTACCTACCTACAAGGCAACAAGATAAGGTTTTAGAAGAGGTCTACCTACCACACCACTATGCCTACTATAGGGACAAGATAGAACTTTTAGAATTAGGTTTTGATTCTCTTGATTATTTGGAACAAACTAATTCTACATTATATGAAAAGATTATTGATGAAGATTTCCTATGTCCAGATGAAATCGATCAAGCCCTAATCGAAGACTTATATGAGCTTAAGCAAAATAATAAAAAAGCCCTTTTAGACTTTTTAGGAGAAGCAGCCAGCTTTGTAAATGTCAATTCAGTTTTTGATATGAATTTGGGTGTAATCCATGAGTATAAAAGACAGCTATTATCCGCTTTGAGTATTGCTCTTTTGTATTATAAGCTGAAGAAAAATTCGAGTTTAGATATCACCCCAAGAACATATTTCTTTGGTGGTAAATCATATCCTAATTATTATTTTGCTAAGGAAATTATTAAATTTATAAATGCCTTAGCAGAACTGATAAATAAAGATTTTTCTATTAAGGATAAGATAAAGATAGTCTTTGTAGAAGATTATAATATAAATAAATCACACAGGTTGGTTCCAGCTGCAGATATAAATGAGAGTCTAGCTGTAGTTACCAAGGGAAGTGTTGATTTGGCGGTACTAAAGTATTTAATTAACGGCTCTGTTGGAATTTTTTCATCAACCAGCATTGGTTTATCTATAAGCGATGAAATGGGGCAAGAAAATACTTATATTTTTGGACCAGATGAGAAGGATGCAATAGATAGGGAACTTTCAAATAAACATTATGTTTATGAGTTTGTAAATAATAATAAAATTATCAGGGAAATGTTTGACTACTATAGGAACTTACCTTATGATGATTTTCCATACGATTTTAATGTGATTATAGATAATCTTTTAAGGTATAATGATGGATATTTTGTAATAGCAGATCTTTTGGACTACTTCGATGTCCATGAAAGAGCTATGGATGACTATAGAAATAGGAAACTTTGGACTTTAAAAAGATTAAACTCTATTAGGTATGCAAAAAACCATGAGATGAATAGAGCAATAAAAAATAATATTACTAATTATTGGAGATAGGATGCAAACGTTAGATAGAAAAGAAGAAATTATTGTAGAAAAAAGCATTGTTAATAAGTGGCAAGGTGTAAAATATCACAAGGATTACTGTGAATTTAGGATTTTTGCCCAAGGGTCAGAAGAAGTTAAACTTGCAATTTATGATGAATATGATCAAGTTTTTAGAAAAGAGTATACCATGGATGCTCAAGATGGAGGTTTCTTTTATAAAAAACTTGATGGAAACCTAGATGGTAAGTTTTATACCTATTTAGTAAATGGCTTTGAGGTTACTGATCCAAACTCAAGAGCCTGCTCTGTGAATAGTCAAAAAAGTGCCATAGTAGATTTAAGGTCAACAGATCCTGAAGGATTTAGAGACCATAAAATTCCAAACAAGAGGTGGGAAGATGCTGTAATCTATGAAGTTCACGTTGCTGACTTCACAGCTGATAAGTCATCTGGTGTTAAACATAGGGGCAAGTTTTTAGGAATGGCTGAAGAGGGCAGTAAATGTGATGGCTTGTCAACAGGTATTGACCACTTAGAAGAACTTGGGGTAACTCATGTTCACCTACTTCCGATCTACGACTATATTACTATAGATGAGACAAAAGATATTACCGAATATGAAGACAACTATAATTGGGGTTATGATCCAGAGTTATATAATTGTCTAGAAGGTTCATATGCTACAAATCCATATGACCCTAAAAATAGGATTTATGAGTTTAAAAAACTAGTTCAACAACTACATAAAAAAGGAATGTCAGTTGTTATGGACGTAGTTTACAACCATACCTACAAGACCCTGGATTCAAATTTTAATATCTTAGCACCAAATTACTACCATAGAAATATAAATGGCATTTTCACAAATGCTTCTGGCTGCGGCAATGAATTTGCAACAGAGAAGGAAATGGCAAGTGACTTTATAGTCGATTCACTATTGTATTGGGTACAAGAATATAAAATAGATGGCTTTAGGTTCGACTTGATGGCTATTATTGACATAGATACTATTATGAAGGCTATCGAAAAGCTTAGAAAAATTAATCCAAATATAATTATTTATGGTGAGCCTTGGATGGCTGATAGCTCATTGTTACCACTTGAAAAGCAAATAATTATTGGGGCGCAAAAGACAAAAAATTTCGCAATTTTCAATCCATTTTACAGGGATGCTTTAAGAGGGGATAATGATGGTTCTGAAATAGGCTATGTTCAAGGAGCCTATTCCTTAAAGAAAGAGGTTGAATTTGGAGTAGCTGGATCAATATTTTTTGATAACCGCCTATCTAACTTTAGCGAGCCAATAGAATCTATTAACTATTTTAATGCCCATGACAACCTTATTTTCCAAGATAAGCTAATTAAGTCAAATGTAGACCCTAAAATGTATGAGAAAGTGACTACAATGGCATTTTCTATTTTGATGATGAGTCAAGGTATACCATTCTTCCATGCTGGAAATGAGTTTATGAGAAGTAAAAAACTTGATTGTAATAGTTATAAGTCTCCAATTTCAGTAAATGGCATAGATTGGAGCTTAAAGAAAAAACATGAGTCTTTATTTAATACTATTAAAGATTTAATTGAATTAAGAAAGAGCTTGGGAATATTTAACTTATCTAAGGCTAAGACAGTCATAGAAAAAATGACCTTTATTGAAAATTTAGGACCTGATAATATATCCTATATGATTAGAGATAATGGCTATACTTACTTGATAGTGCACAATCTAGGGGAAAGATTGTTAAAGGTTAAAACAAGTATAAATGAAAGTATAGAACTTATATGGTCCAATGCTTTTAAGAATGAAAAAGTAGATGAAATTGCTGTAGGAGACTATACAAGCAATATTTATAAAATAAAGGGGGAAATTTATGAACTATAATGAAAAATATCAACAATGGCTTAATAACCCATATTTTGATGAAAAAACTAAAAATGAACTAAAGGCAATTGAAAATGATGATGCCGAAATCTTAGATAGGTTTTATAAGGATTTAGAGTTTGGTACAGCAGGCCTAAGAGGTAAAATCGGGGCAGGTAGCAATAGGATGAACGTTTATACCGTATCACTTGCAAGCCAAGGTTTGGCAGATACTATAAAGGCTCATGGCCAAGAAGCTATGGAAAGAGGAGTAGTTATCTCTAGGGACGTAAGACATATGTCAAAAGAATTTGCTGAAATTACAGCATCTGTCCTAGCTGCAAATGGTGTTAAAGTATATATCCATAAGGATATAACTCCTACACCAGTACTTTCTTATTCAATAAGAAAATTAAAAACTATATCAGGCGTTATGATAACTGCCAGCCACAATCCTAAGCAATACAATGGATATAAGGCATATTGGGAAGAAGGATCTCAAATTCTTGACGATATAGCAAATGCTATCCTTGACAATATGAACAAGGTTGGCGACTACTCTAATGTTAAGATAATGGACTTTAATGAAGGTCTAGAAAAAGGCCTTATTGAATGGATTGATGAAAGTCTAATCGATTCATATATCAATGATGTTTTGAGCTTGACTATAGAAGATGAAAACATCGATAAGGATGTATGTATCGTATATTCTCCATTAAATGGTACAGGAAATAAGTTAGTAAGAAGAATTCTTAACGAAAGAGGCTTTACTAATGTTCATATAGTAAAGGAACAAGAAAATCCAGATCCTGACTTTACAACTGTAGGCTATCCTAACCCTGAAGATCCAAAGGCATTTGAATATGCTATTAGACTTGGAAAAGAAGTTGGTGCTGACATCTTATTAGCAACTGACCCAGATGCAGATAGAACTGCTCTTGAAGTTAGGGACAAAAATGGCGAATATGTTTTCTTGAACGGAAATAAAATAGGGGCACTTTTAGCAAACTATATTCTAAGCAGGTTACATGCAAACAATAAGTTACCTGAAAATGGTGCTATTGTTAAATCTATTGTTACAGGGGACTTATCAAAGGTTGTAGCTAAAGATTATGGGGTAGAATGCCTTGATGTATTAACTGGATTTAAGAATATCTTTGCTCCAGCTAATGTTTGGGACAAGACTCATGAAAAGAACTTTATCTACGGATTTGAAGAAAGTATAGGATATAACTACGGAACCTTTGTTAGAGATAAGGATGCTGTATCTTCAGCTATGATGATTTCAGAAATGACAGCATTTTATAAGAAGCAAGGTAAGTCTTTACTTGATGTTCTTGATGACCTATATGAAAAATATGGCTACTATGGGGATAAATTAATATCTATAGTTCTTGAAGGTGCTGATGGTCAAGCCCTAATTTCTAGAATTATGGAAGATTACAGAAATAATCCTATAAGAGAAATCGGCGACTTGAAGCTAGAAAAGGTAATAGACTATAAGTTTGATGAAACTGGCCTTCCTAAATCAAATGTTCTTAAATACATTTATGATGATGGTTCTTGGTTTGTAGTTAGACCTTCAGGTACTGAACCAAAAATTAAGCTATATATCTACTCTGTTGCAAAAGACCAAGCAGAAGGCGATAAGAAGATTTCAGAAATTTTTGATATAGCTCATAACAAAATTCAATCAGTAAAATAAGGGGTTTTAATATGAAGTATTTTGCAACTTTGGGGCCAAGTTTTAATAAAAGTAAAGACATAGTTGAGGCTATAGGACTAGGCCTAACTGGAATTAGAATCAACCTATCACATTCCAATTTAAAAGATTGCAAAAATTGGCTCGATGAAATAAAAACCGCTGATAAGATTAGCGATAAGCATACAGAAATACTGCTTGATATTAGAGGGGCTGAACTTAGAATCAAGGTAAAAAAAGACTTTCCAATAGGAAAAGATGAAGTTGTCTTTTTAAGTGATAGGGATATGCTTGACCTTGAAAATCTAGTTTTAATAGAAGAAAAAGCCTTAAATATAATTGAAATAGGAGACCTTGTCCATATTGATGATGGCAAGGTTTCCCTGGAAATTACTGATATTAAGGGAAACTTGTTAAAGGCAAGAGCCGAAACTGAAGGTATAATAAAAAATGCCAAGAGCTTTTCTATAAAAGATAAAAATGTAGAAATGCCACCAGTTTCAAAAGATGATTTAGAAAATTTAGAATATTCTAAGAAGTATGATATAAAAAGTTTTATGCTTCCATTTGTAAGGTCAAAAGAAGATGTCTTATTCGTAAGAAATACCTTAGATGAGTTAAATATTAAGGATTACACAATTTACTCAAAAATTGAAGATATAATAGGTTTTGAAAATATTAGGGATATTTCATCAGTTTCAGATGAAATTGTAATTGCTAGAGGGGACCTAGGTAATAATGTAGGGCTTTTAGAAGTGAGTAGATTACAAAAGAAAATCTCTAAAATATGCAAGGATATGAATAAACCTTTTATGGTGGTTACAGAGCTTTTGTATTCTATGATAGAAAACCCTACTCCAAGTAGGGCTGAAATCAATGATATTTACAACTCGACCTTGGACGGGGCTACAAGTCTTATGTTAACAGGGGAAACTGCCATTGGTAAGTATCCATTAAAATCCATAGAATATTTAATCAATGCATCTAAAATATAGGAGGATGATACATGTTTGAAGATATATTTGCTTTAATACTTAAGGCACAAAAAACATTGGATAAAACGATTAATAAAACACCTATATTTACAGCTTCTTACCTGGGACCTAAGGCTTACATAAAAATGGAGAACTTACAAAGGACAGGGTCATTTAAATATAGGGGGGCCTATAATAAACTGGCTAACTTGAGCAAAGAGGAAAAGGATAAGGGGGTTATAGCCTCTTCCGCAGGTAATCATGCTCAAGGTGTTGCAAAATCAGCTACAGCCCAAGGGATTAGGTCCGTAATTTGTATCCCGTCTATAGCTCCAATAGCCAAGGTTGAATCCACTAGAAGGTATGGGGCAGAGGTAGTCCTTGTTGATGGGGTATATGATGATGCCTACAAGGAAGCGAGAAGGATCTCACAAGAAGAGGATTTAACTTTTATACATCCTTTTGATGATAAGTTTGTAATAGCAGGTCAAGGTACAATCGGTCTTGAAATCCTTGATCAACTTCCAGATGTTGAAAGAATTATCGTGCCTATTGGTGGCGGTGGACTTATTTCAGGGATTGCTATAGCTGTAAAGACTTTAAGACCTGAAGTAGAAATAATTGGGGTTGAAGCTGAAGGTGCTGCCTGTTTTTATGAATCAAGAAAAAGAGGAGAGCTTACAGAATTATCTAGTGCTGCAACCATTGCAGATGGAATTGCTGTAAAAAGGCCTGGGGATTTGACCTACAAGATTATTGAAAGCTTAGTTGATGATATTGTCACAGTTTCAGATGGAGAAATAGCTAGTGCCATCCTTAATATGCTTGAAAAGAGTAAGCTTATTGCTGAAGGAGCAGGGGCAACCCCTATAGCAGCCTTATCAAAATTTAACGATGACAAGGTTACATGCTGTGTCTTATCAGGCGGAAATATAAATGTAAATATGATAGCAAGGATTATACAAAAAGGTCTATATGAAAGTGGTAGACAATGTGAAATTACAACATTGCTATCAGACAAGCCTGGAGAATTGGTGAAGTTATTAAGCATTTTCAATGACCTTGAAGTAAATATCCTTACAGTTAATCAATTTGCAGAACATGAGAAAAATCAGCTTGGGGGCCTTGTAGTAAGACTTGTTCTAGAAACAAAGGATAAGCAACAAGTTGAAGAGATATATAAGCTTATGGCAGAAAAGGGATATAAGCATTATAGAAATTTAGATTAGGAGATAGAGTATGGAAAAAGTATTCGATACCTTAAGGTTGATATTTTTTACAAAAATTATAGGTGATATCGACCTATATACTATCTTATCCTCGCTATTTAAATATGTTTTTGTTTTTATAGTCCTTTATTTTATTTATATCATCGTTAAGCTGATATTCTTAGATATCAAAAATGTTTATAGCGATTCAAAGTTTAAGAAATCCTATTTACAGCTTGAGAAAAATAGCGGTGAAGGTGAAGACCCTCAAGAAATCTTTGAGCTGGGTCAATTTTCATCCTTGGGAAGGGACTTTGAAAATGATTTAATCCTGGATGACTCCTTGGTGTCTAGAAGGCATGCTATTATTATTTGGAAAAACGATGGTTTTTATATTGAAGATATGAAATCTTCAAATGGTACTTATGTCAATGGAGAAAGAATACTTGAAGCTAGAAAATTAGAGGATGAGGACATAATTAGTCTAGGAAACTACGAATATTCTTTTAAGCGTGGAGAAGAAAAAGATGTTTAGTCAAAAGGTAAACCAGCTAAATAAAAACATTGTCAAAAAAAACTATTCGGCTGTTTTGATAAATCTTTTGTTTGTAATACAGCTTGTTGGTTTTATCATGATAATCATAAAAAAGCATGAGGAAATAAACCCACAACTTTTAAGTCTTTTTGCTGCTTTTATAGTTGCTGGATTAGTCTCAAATATCTTTCTTCCAAGGCTGATGAAGGTAGATAATATCTTAATCCTAATCGTTAATATGATTTATACGGTGGGCCTTTTAGAAATTTTAAGGATTAATATTTATACTGGCAGAAACCATATAATCTGGTACCTAATAGGGGTAGCTATTTCATTTTTCGTCATATTTGTATTGGATAAGGGGATTAATTTTTTCAAAAATAAATTTTTCTTATATTGCATAATAACTTTTATGACCTTTATCGTGACCCTTATTTTTGGGACTAAGGTAGGTGGAGCGAAAAACTGGATTCAAATAAGTGAAGGAGTAACCATTCAGTTATCTGAATTTGCTAAGATTTCTTTTGTGTTTGCCATAGCTAGTTTTTATGGCGACCATGAAAATATTCTTAAGTATAAGTATGGAAAATACTACTTAAATATAGCTACCTATGTATTTATAGCCATGTTCTTTTTGCAAGGCGAGTTGGGAACGGCTATGGTATTTTTCTCTTGCTTTATCCTAGCTATGTTTGTTTTCGAAGATAACAAGTGGCTAATATTTATAAATATTGGGCTTGCGATTTTAGGTCTAGTCCTTGCATATAAAATTTTTCCACATATCAGGGTAAGATTTGAGATATGGAAAGACCCATGGGCAGATTACAACGTTAAGGGATATCAAATAATCCAAGGACTATTTGCAATTGCTAGTGGTGGTCTTTTTGGGTCAGGTTTAGGCTTGGGCTCTCCAGGCTTAGTACCAGTTTCAACATCTGATTTTATCCTACCTGCAGTAATTGAAGAGCTTGGCGTATTCATGGGAATAGCCATTGTACTTTTATTTATAATCTTAATTTATAAAGGTATAAAAATATCTATGGTATACGATGATAACTTCTATAGTGCCTTGGCCTTTGCCATATCGGTGATTTTTGCATCGCAAACCTTGGTAATGCTAGGTGGAGTTCTAAAACTTATACCATTAACAGGTATCACAACTCCCTTTATGAGCTATGGGGGCTCTTCCGCCATTTCTTCATTTATCTTGCTAGCAGTCCTTGAGTTTTGCTCAAAAGAAAAGAAGGTGCTATATGAAAAAGTCTAGAAATAGAAAAATGATTGTGGTACTCGCAATCCTAATAATCTTACTTTTGATAGTTGCCCTTTACTTGGTATATTTTCAACTTTTCAAGAGAAACTTTTATGCAAACCACAGCTATAACGCTAGAAATTGGGTTGATGAAGATAAGATTCTTAGGGGGACTATCAGGGATAGAAATGGGGAAACCCTGGCTTATACAAAAAAAGATGAATCTGGCAAGAGTTACAGGGTGAATACCTATAATTATTTATATTCTCCAATTATAGGATATGCCTCAGATAAGTATGGTAAAAGCGGAATAGAACAAAGATTTAATAGGGAACTACTGGATATCCCAACAGGGTCTGACTTTGTTACAAGACTGGAAGATATATACAAAAAGGGTGATAGGGGTAAAGATGTCTTTCTTACCATAGATTCTGAAATCCAGGCCTATATGTATGACTTACTGGAAGGCTATAGGGGGGCTATCGTAGTAATAGACCCATCAAATGGTGATATACTTGCCATGGTTTCTAGACCAACTTTTAATATAAATTCCTTGGATGAAAGCTGGAATGACCTAGTAAACTCAGATGATGGAGTCCTATTAAATAGGGCTACTCAAGGATTATATGCACCAGGTTCGACCTTTAAGGTAATATCAGCTATAAGCCTTTTGGAAAAAGGTGTAGACCTTGATTATGTAGATAAGGGAAGTACGACTATTGACGGATTTAAAATTAGAAACTTATTCGGTAGAGAAAATGGTGAAATCTCTTTGAGAGAGGCCTTGATTTACTCCTCGAACACATATTTTTCCGATAAGTCAATACTTTTGGACAATGCTGATTTCCTAAAGGTCACAGACGCTTTTTACTTGGGTAAAGACTATGACTTTGATATCTCTAGAAGTCTTGCTAGGATTCCATTTAAGACTAACCTCAATAAGCTTGACAAGGCAGTTACCTCATTTGGACAGGGTAAAACCCTAGTTACACCAATGGATATGGCAACTGTAGCCGCAGCTATTGCAAATGATGGAAACTTGATGAAACCTAGGTTGGTTTATAAGACCTTAAAAGATGATAAGCCTAAGGAAATACCTGCTGAAAAGCTTAATACGGCTGTTGAAAACCCTATAAATGAAAAGATGGTTGACTACTTAACAGCAACTGCCACAGAAAATGGCATGAGCCTATGGGATGGTACAAGTATTGCAGGAAAAAGTGGGACAGCCGAAGTAGATGATACTACAAACTTATGGTATATAGGCTTTGGACCAAGTGATGAGCCAAGATATGCAATGTCAATAATCCTAGAAGACACTGGCATTGAAAATGGTCACCCAGCAAGCGATCTTTTTAAACAAGCAATGCAATTTTTAATAAACAGATAAAAAAATACTCTTTAGATTGCTATCAGATGCTAGCTTCTAGAGAGTATTTTATATTTTAAATAATTTGTAAAAAGTATATATGCTAAATTAATTTATCTTTAATATTTTGCCAATACCAATTTTCATCTATAGTAACTTTATTTATGACCTTATCAGCCATTGTAATTTCTATATACTTTATTTCGCCAAGGTTCTTCATCATGCCATCAATACTTAGGGCAGCGTGAGATATATCATTTTTCTTAGTTAAAAGCCTTACCTTCGTATCAGCTGGTACGACAAGGGATTTGTCTAAAGACCTAAAAATTGAAGACCTTATAGGGGCTATGGGAGTTATTTGAAAGCCGTGTAGGGTTTGAAAAAGTATAGAACCTCCAGCAGACATGTTGTAGGCTGTTGAACCTGAAGGAGTAGATAAGATAACCCCATCACCAGAATAGTTCTGTAAAAGTACATCATTAACATACATGGCAAAGTGGATGATATTTGCGTATTTGGCCTTTAATACTATTTCGTTAACGGCTAAAAAGGAAAAACTATCAAAACTTGTTTGGACATGGCACTTGATTAATTTTAGTTCTTGAATCCTTGGGGTATCGTTGACAATTGCATCTATGGCAAAATCAATTTTATCAGGTTGAATTTCTTGATAAAAGCCCAAGTGACCAGTATTTATACCAATAAACGGAATCTGTGAAAAATCAGATTCGTGACAGGCATTTATAAAGGTTCCATCACCACCGATTACTAGATTATACTTGGCCTTATCTGAATATTTTTCTGAAACGCCAATTCCATGTTCTTCAAGTCTTTTGCTTATTTCTTCTTTTACGGCAATAGACTGATCATAATTATTAAAAAATACATTTACAAACTCTCTCATAATAACTTCCTTTCTTAATCTAAATGATAATATAAAAAATCTAAGTAATCAATAAAATAGATAATGGATTTATAATGGAAAAATAATTATCTATCTGTTATAATAAATATATCCATAAGGTGGCCTATATAATTAACCTACAACACCTATAAGGGTATCCGGAGTTCTAGATATAATATAATGCCTTAAATGGACTATAGCGTTGATAGACAGGAAACCCACCTTCATATACTGAAGGTATAATTAGCGGGCCATTTTTGTGGATATTTTTTATATTATTTGATAAAGCTCTAAAATTTGGGTACATATAAAGTATAAGCTTAAAGGAGGACAATATGGGAATAAAAGAATATTTAATTGAAAAACAAAGAATGATAGAAAGAAAAAAGAAATTAGACGCTACTAAGAAAGTAGCTACAGGAATTGCTATCGGTACTTTGGTTGGTTCCGCTGCAGGCGTATTATTTGCACCTAAATCTGGAAAAGAAACTAGAGAAGATATCAGTAAGGCTACAGAAGATGCAGGTAAGAAGATAGCAGATAAGGGCCAAGAATTGTCCGATGAAATAAATAAATTTTACAATGAAACAAAAGAATCTTTAATTGAATACCAACAAGGTAAGATGACTGATTTACGTGCATTTGCTGATGATGTTGAAGATAAAATCGACGAAGTTAAAGAAAAGGCTGCTGACAAGGTTGCTGAAACAGCTGATAAAGTAAAAGAAAAAGCTGAAGAAGCTCACGATAAAGTTGAAAAGAAAGCTGAAGAAGTAAAGGAAGACGTTAAAGAAGCTAAGAATAAGGTTGAAACTGAAGCTAAAAAGACTGCAGCTGACGCAGAAGCAACAGCTAAAAAAGCTAAGGCTGAAGTAGAATCAAAAGTTAAATCAGTTCAAAATAAGGTAGAAAAATAATAGACCTTAAACAATGAGATAGGAGGAAGCATGGATTTAATTGCTGCTCAAATCAATCTTTCATTTACTTTTGGAGATTTACTAACTTGGATTTTGATTATAGCTGGGATAGTAGTATTAGTATACTTAGCAAAAGTGCTTATGTCACTATCAAAAACCATGGAAAATCTTAATAAGATAATGGATGATAATAAAGACAATATCAACGAAACCTTGGCTAATCTACCAAGTATTTCAGCTTCAGCAAAGGATTTAATCGGCGAAGCAGATAGCATGGTTAAGGAAGTAAAACCAAACCTAGTATCAACACTTGGAGAAGTTCAAGGCATAACTGCTAATGTTAATAAACTTTCTGGAGATGCAGTCGACACAGTTGAATACTTAGCATTTTCCGCAGTAGATACTGTAGATAATATATCAACAGGGGTTTCAACCGCTACAGACTATATAGCGTTGATTAAAATCATATTAGAATCAATAAAAAGCATTCTAAAATAATGACCTAGGAGTTATTGCATATCTATAAACTATATATTATAATACACTTACGCTGCAAGTATAATTTACTTCGCACGTGGTAAATAATATATACTATATACTATGTTGTATTCTCCTTCCATTCAAAATACTAATATTATATATGTTTCAATTACATCCCTTTTAGAATTGAAACTGAGATGTATTATTTACTTAAAAAGGCTAGATCAGGTTATTCTGACAGCCTTTTTTTTATCTTATGAATTAAATTGTGTCACATGCTACCATTTTTATAGGTTATGGGTATATAATAGATATAAGTTTTTAATAAGGAGGTAAATATGAAAAAATTAATAAAACTATTAGCTTTAATATTTTTATTAACTTCATGCAGCTCTGTTAAAGAAATAGAACTAGATAATGATAAGCCAAGTACCTCTGTTGAACATGTTGAAAATAATGACAGGGAAGAACCTGGCAATAATATAGATAATAATATACCAGAAAGTAACCTTAATAAACCAACAGATATACCGCCTACAAATGTAGGTTTGGAAAAACCAGATGACAAAAATGATGAGGATAAAAAGCCTGATTTAGATGAAAAGGATGAAGAAAAAGACAAAGATCAGGAAGAAAATGAGGAATCAAAAGACGAGATAAACTCAGAAGCTAGTGAAAATACAGGGGATGAAAAGGATAATACTGAAAACAATTCATCTAAACCACAAAATCCTCCTACTAGTACTGGAAATGATGATAAAAAACCTAACGAAGACAACAATTCAGATACT